>CAZXRM010000058.1:0-8602 GCA_964642595.1 uncultured bacterium | reverse complement strand
TGTCCGGCAACGATAATTTTACTGACACGAAACTTCACTCATTATTAAAACTGAAAAGAGGCGACTTTCTGATAACCGGTAAAACCGAAGAGGCGGAAAGCAACATCATAAAATGGTACAAAAATTCTGGGTTTCCCTATGTCGCGGTCGAAAGAAAAATCTTAAACGATACAATTGATATTCACATTTCCGAAGGACCGCTGACCTACATCAAAGATGTGAAGGTGCGGGGCAATTTAAAAGTAACCAACAAAGTTATTCTGCGCACCTCGGAAATTAAAACCGGGCAAAAGTTTTCTTTGGAAAGGCTGGAAACAGCCCGCCAGCGGCTCTATGCAAAAAGATTATTTGAGCGGGTCTCGTTTTACATCTTGGACTCGTTGAAATCCGATAGTGTTGTCATTCGTTTCGATGTTCTGGAATCGCCGTTTCACAGCATCGGTCTAGGTGCCGGTATTCAAACTCCACCGGCCCGGTTGATTTTCAGTAGCGAATGGGAAAATGTGAACTTCTTATCCAAGGGACACGATTTACTTTTTTCGCTCGGTTATGCACCGACCTTTGCCCAAGATTGGCGGAGTGAAATAAAAAGCATCTATCGGGTTGACTATGTGCTTCAAACTCCGATTAATTTTTTATTACAGCCGTCTTATAAATACGAATTGCGGGATTCGATTAGACGTAGTGATTTAAATGTTGATGCCGGTCTTTCCCGATATTTTGGACTAAAACTTGAAATCGGCACCTATCTTCGATATCAGCGGGTCTGGACCAATCAGGTTCTGGAAGCAACAACTTCCCGAAAGAGCATTACTAATTCCCAGAATGTTTATGTTCGCTATGATTCTCGTGATAATCTATTTGTTCCGATTCGCGGGATTTTCTTTTCGACTAATTTTCAATATGCCGGCAGCATATTTGACGGCGACAATGACTTTTATAAAACCCAGACTGAATTCAGCCTATTCCATTGTCTTTTTCCCGCATTGGTTTTCGGGACAAGATTTATGACTGGTATCGCAATTCCTTATGGACGAACCGCATCCATTCCGTATTTTGAGGAATTCACGCTTGGCGGCAATAACGGTTTGCGCGGGTACAATGAAAAAGCGGTTGGTCCGGATTCAATCGGTAAAGACCATTATGGCGAGGCAGTCTGCAATATCAATCTTGAGTTACGGACGCACTTTGAAAAAATCTTCGACTTTGTCCTATTTTCTGATATCGGCAAAGTCACGAAACGCAGCGATTACACTGATTTATCTTTTGCTGATTTTCAATACAGTGCTGGTGTTGGTGTAAGAATCAACACGCCGTTTGGACCAATCCGTATTGATTATGCGCGGCGATTAAAAGAAATTCCGACCGGCTACTGGGGTAAAATCCATCTGGCATTGCTTAATGTATTTTAAAATATGAGCACAAGAGCACAAGAGCACAAAGGCACAAGAAAAACCTGGCTAATCATACTTGGCTCAATCATCGCAATCATTATAATTTTTGCTATTGTTTTTCACCGGCAAATCGGTCAGTATCTGACCCGCAAATCAACTGAATTATTAAGCAAATCATTAAAAGCCGACATCAATGCCCGACAGATAAAAGGCAACCTATTTACTGGTATTGAATTCTCGGATGTGAGTATTAAGTTTGCATCCGGCGATTCTTTCAATGCGGCTGATGTCCAAGCTGAATACGACCTACTTGCGATAATTTTCCGCAAAGCAAAAAATGTTAACGGATTGAAAATAATCAAGCCGACAATCTTTCTGTATTCCCACCCGGTCACACAAAAATCCGAAACTAAATTCAATCTACCGCTTACTTTACCGATGCTGATGATTAATCATATTGAAATCAAGGACGGCTCGATTTTGTATGACGAAAAACTGCTGCTCGATTCTTTCTCGGTCCGGGCAAATTTACATCTGTCCCCGACCAGTGGTAATTTTTACATTAACCGACTGAAATTTATTTTACTAAAACCCGACTTGCGTGTCCAACATTTACAGGGAAATATAAATTTATCCAATAATATATTGTCCTTGCAGAATATCAAAATAATTTCCGATAACTCATCAATAAATTTTGACGGCAGATATGACCTTACTAAAAGTTTGCTGAATTTCGATATTAAAAACGGTAAAATTGACTTGTCTGATTTTACTGAAAACAAAGGCAATATCATAATTAATTCTTCAATTACCGCTAAAATAAATCCCAGCCAATTATTTGAGTCGCGAATCGAGGGAAAAATTGATTATCAGAATTCAAATATTATGATTGATAATTTTAGCATCCCTGACGGTCAGGGTGTTTTCAATTGCTATGATACAATTTTGAAAATATCTCACATATCAAACAACCCCGCTCAAAATTCAAATATTGAAATTGATGCCAATGTATTTATTAAGGATTTATCTTACTATGGCAATGCGATGTTTACTAATTTTCAAATCCCGTTTACTAATCTTCAGTTTCCATTTGACGGCACGCTCAATTTCCGCGGAGTCAAAACCGATAGCGTAGATTTTGATTTATTCGGCTCCTGTCAAAATCCTAAAATCGAAAGTATCTCGGGTCAGGGATTTTTACGCAAAGGCAAATTTACCATTAAAAACCTGCGGCTCAAAGACAATTCAAGTTTATTAATGCTTGATGGTACCGGGCAATTTATTGGCCGCGATAAATCATTAATATGTAATTATCAATGCTCGAATTTGTCGTTGGCGTTTGTTTCTTATCTTTACAACGTATTCAAAAATGCTAATCTTGATATTAATGGATTTCTCAATGGTCGCGGACAAATTGCGTATCAGAACAACCGGTTGCAATCACAGGGCATAATTAATCTGACTGATGGACAACTGTCTAATGCGAGTCTTAAAAAACTTGATTTGAGTTATGATATTCAAAACATAAAACAATTATCTGGAACAATAAAATTATCGGCCGAAACTCTATTCTGGAAAAAAACCTTATTTCCTAAAATCGAAATTTCTTTATTAAATTCTTGGTTTAACATTTATGTCAATGATGCGAAAGATTATTCGCTGGCAGTACAGGGACAATTGAATAATTTCTCCTCTTGGGATTGTGCGATTGACAGTTTTATTATTTATCACGACAACTTTCGTTTTACCAACACTAAACAGTTTACACTAAACTATGCCGACCGCCATCTTTCAATCAGTAATTTTGCGATGAATCTGGGCAATGGCACGCTCGCGCTCGATTTATCAACCAATTCGACCGCCCGGCCTGATATTGATTTTAAATGCCATCAAATTGACTTAAAGCTTATAAGCGATATTCTTCAGTTAAAGAAAACAATCAACGGCACTATCAACGGCAATGTGTTGAAGACCTCGGGCAATAGTTCTTATTCGATAACACTCTTGGGCGAAAATGTACAAATCCCGATTGGATTTATCAGCAAACCGTCTCTGCCCGGTCTGAATAATCATTCGGACATCAATCTCAAATATATTGAAACCGATTGTCGGTTGAACGAATCCGAGCTAATCATCAATAAAACCAATATCGTTCATATTCAGGACACTTCCCGCATCACCGGTAAAATTGACCTTATTGCCAAATCAATAATGGATGACCCGCTTGATGTAAATATATCATTTGCCGACCCCGGCACCTGGGTTTTTTTCTTCCTCAAAGATATAATTGATGTACGTGATGGTAAACTTTATGGAGAGGGTAAAATCAGCGGCACGCTCAATAAACCTATGCTCAATGGCAGTGTTAAGGTTTCCGATGTTAAATTATTTATTGTTCCAACCCGTACATCGTGCGATATGGTGAATGGCGAACTTGTTTTTGACCGGCAGAACTTACTAATCCGCGACTTGAACGGCAAAGCCGAAACCGGTAAAATAAAAGCCAATGGTTATATCCATTTGGAGAAAATCTCCGAGATAGATACGATGTCCTACCAGGTCGAATTTCAGAATGCGCCGATACGGTTTCAGAAAGAAGTATTGGCAATCGCAACCGGTAATTTGAATATCGAACAGGGCACTCCACCTACCGACACGACACCCAATCTATTATTTATCAATGGTAACATCACAATCAAAGAAGCGCTACTCACTCCGGAATTTTCATCTCCCACTGCCAGCAATGGTTTAAAAAGCGTACCACCGATATTAAATCTAAAAATTATTGGTGACCGTGACATCTGGCTCAGAAATCAACTGGCTGATGTCGAACTTTCCTGCGACTTGAATGTTATCACGGTTGACAAAGATATTATTTTTTCCGGACAGCTTAATGCAATCCAGGGCAGTCTTTATTATCTTGACCACACTTTGAAATTATCCCGAGGCGTTATTCTTTTTGACAACACGACCGAACTTAATCCGGAACTTGATATCAGCGCCGACCTCGAAACCCGGCCTTTGAAAATTCAGTCGGACCAGGCAGAGCGTATAAAAATAATTCTGACTTTGAGCGGACGGTTGAAAGAACCCGAATTCACATTTACCTCAGACCCGTCAATTCTGTCCAATGAAGATATTATGAGTTATCTGGCAATCAATGTTACCTGGCAGGAGATGACCGCATCCGAATTGCGCGAGACCTTTACCGCTGCGCTGTCCGATAAACTGCTGGGTTATTTTGAACGCGAGCTGACCAAAAGATTACGAGGGTATATTTATCTCGATTATTTATGGTTTGAAAGCGGGTTAGTCGGTGGCACTGGTGCCAAAGTAACGGTCGGAAAATACATTGGACCCAAACTATATTTCACATATGAGTATAATATTTCGCAGACCGCCAATGATGTCTTTCGGCTTGAATATTATATGACTAAAGCCCATCAAATCATCGGCGAGCGCGATGACGAAAACCGCTACAATTTAAAATATCAATATAAAATTCGATATTAAACGAATTACTCAAATGATAGCGAATTACACGAATTATCTAACATTCGAATTTTTCGCTGTCATTCGTCTTATTCGATAAATATGTACGCAGAAATCGCCCTGCCCAAAACTAATCTTGATACTTTAACCTATCGTATTCCTGAAGACCTGTTATCTTACACAAAGCCCGGGGCATTAGTCAGAATCGAACTCAGAAAGAAAAAGACTAATGGCATTGTCATCGAGACCAATCAGCAAACTTCAACGATAAATCTCAAGGATATTATTGAAGTTCTGGATACCCAATTTTTACCCCCTGATCTATTATCTTTGTTACGATGGGCTAAAAAATATTATTTCAGCAAATGGGCGTATGTACTGAATTTAACCTTGCCACAATCAGTTTACAAAGCGCAAACTACTGACCGCGAACCGCTGTCCGCACAAAAAAATATTAAGACCAATGATATTCAAGCAGCGTTCAGCATTAAAAAAATTATTGTTTCTCTTAAAAATAATCAGTACAAAACATTTCTTTTTTTCAATTCTATCTATCAAAACACCCACGAAATCTATTTGCAATTAATTACCGAAACACTCAAACTTAAAAAATCAGCAATTGTCCTTGTCCCTGAGATAATTTTAACTCCGAAGTATATAAATCAATTTCAAGATAAATTTGGCGACTACTTGTTCTGTTATCATTCTGGCATCAAACTTTCGGAACGCAATAAAATCTGGCACGCACTTAGAAACACTGACCAAGCAGTTGTATTGGGCACGCGCTCGGCAATCTTCGCGCCCGTTAAAAATCTCGGTTTAATCATTGTTGATAACGAGCACGACCAATCGTATAAAGAGATTGAGCGTCATTTCCATTACAATGCGCGGGACATTGCAATAGTCCGAGCCCAGCAATCCAAAGCAGTCGCGGTTCTGAAAAGTTCAACGCCGTCCTGTGAATCATTTTATAATACTAAAACCGACAAATACGAATTAATCTCAATACCTGATATCCGAATTCAAAATTCGAGAAGCCGTCTGTTTTTAATTGATATGCGGCGGGGCAAAGAAAAAATCCTTTCGCCAAAACTAAAGTATGAAATACAGAATGCCTATCACAAGAACAAACAAATTGTCTTATTCTTAAATCGCCGGGGTTATGCGCGAGTAATATCTTGCGCTGATTGCGGTTATATTCCAACCTGCCCTCAATGCGCTATTCCGCTAACTCTTCATAACGATAAAAAAACTTTTATCTGTCATACCTGTAAATATACCGAAGGATGTTTTGACTATTGCCCGCAATGCAAAGGCAATGATTTTATCTATCAGGGTATCGGCACCCAAAAAGTCGAAGCGGAGATTAAGAAATTTATTCGCAATCCTGATATCTTAAGATTAGATTCCGATTCCACTAAAAACTCACAAACTCACAACTCATCAACTCATAAACTCATTATCACCACCCGTCTTGGCTTACGCGGTCTTGATTATTCTCAAATCGGTCTATTCGGTATAATTTCTGCTGACACGACTCTTTTCCTGCCCGATTTCCGAGCACAAGAAAGAACATTCCAGGAATTGAGTAAAATTATCGAACAGAATTTAGTCAACAAAGATTGTAAAGTGCTGATTCAAACTTATCATCCGGACAATTATGCAATATATCGAGCAGTGCAGGGTGATTATCTTAAGTTTTTTGAGCAAGAACTCCAGACCCGAAAAAAACTCAATTACCCGCCGTATGTAAAGTTGGTATTGATTAAAATCACATCATCACAAAAAAACGAAGCCGAAAAAATTACTGATAATATAATGAGGAAACTAAGCCAGTCTAAAAACCTTGCTTGTCTTGGACCAAATCTTGCCCAGGTCACAAAACCCAAAACTTATACTTATCAGATATTAATTAAAATGAAACCCAATACACATTTGTCAAATCTGATAAACTTAGAAGATTTGGCAAGCGACAAAGTAAAGGTCGATATCGACATCGACCCGATGTAAACAGAACATATACACAGAGACACCGAGTCACAGAGGACTCAAAGAATCAACTATACAACTTTATTCTGATTTCTATTTTCTTTACTATTTTCCATTTTCGAATAACTTATTTCTTTATGTTCGCCGTACCCTTACGCCTTTGCATGATATCTTTTCATTTTGCATTTTGATTTGTCATTTTGATTTTTAATTTTTGATATTTGATTTTTCATACCTGACGTCTCTGCTCACGACTTCTGACTCTTCATCCGTCACGAAACATCTGACTTCATCCCTGAAACACATTTTCGCACCTCTCAACACTCATAAAAACTAATCAACTTACAAGAATATCAACTAACTTTATTAGGAGATTTATTAAAGGTATCATTACAAAATTTATTAGAAGCCCTTTTCCTGTTTTCTGTATACTGTTTACTACATACTATTCTTCACTCACCCCACGCCTCCCCTACCTCATTAGTTTTTAGGGGTTAGGGATTGGGGATTAGAGACTTACAGAAAAAATCAACTCGAAAAATACTCTACTTATAAATAGAGTGACTAATTCATTAGAAATCATAAGGTTAAATAAAATTTGCCCAATTTCAGTGATGATTTTGAAATGTAGTTTTGTTTAACTCTTTTATTTATTATCACTTACAAATCAATATCTCAAAACAACCTTATTTTATCGCTATTCCAACGATATGCTAAATACAATTAACAAAAAATCAACTATTTACGCCAAATATCAGTATGAATGTCATTCCCGTGTATACGGGAATCCAGGAAAACACAAAATTCTGGTTTCCTGCTTTCGCAGGAACGACAATGTGTTTAAAAATTAGTGCGTAGGTTTCTATGAATTTCTATTCGCCCGTGTTCACCCGTTGTTAAAACTCATCCGTGTACATCCGTGGCTTAAACTCATCTGTTAATCCTGTCAAAACTATTAGAGTTATTGTCTTTGCGAGCCCGCTTCGGGCGTGGCAATCTCATATCATATATGTTAAAGTTCGAGATTGTTGATGTCGTCCGCCTGAGGCGGACTCCATCTATGCTTTGCATCACGGTCGTTTACTTCCTCGCAATGACAGTACTTGATGATTTTCCAATATGTCCTATTTTAAATATTTTCGTCTTTTCTTTTTGCTGAATCTTTCTATCGCATATCTCAACATTGTCCTCGGCATTGTTTTATAATGCTTGAGTAAAAACTCCTCTTCTTTTGCTTCGGAAACTCTTTTACCGACTTCCCTTAACATCCAGCCAGTTGCTTTATGAATCAAATCTTCTTTATCATTTAAGAGCATTTCAACAATTTCAAAACACTCCTTGTATCTGCCGTTTTTAATGAATTGAAAAGTCGCCAATATTGCAATTCTTCTTTCCCATAACATTTTAGATTTAGCAAGTTTTCTCAATATCGAAATGTCATTCTTTTCTAATAAATATTTCCCGACAATTTTATCCGCTGACAAATCCACCAAATCCCAATTATTGATATTTTTAGTATTTTTCAGATAAAACTTATAAACTCTTTCTTTATCTTCCGGAAATTTATCAACCAGAATTAACAGGGCAATCAAACGGAATTCATGAAATTTACTATTCAGCAATTCCTGAATTTGTTTAAACGTTAAACTTTTGAACTTATGAGCCAGTTTTCTCTGCACAGGTACGGTTATGCCAAGAAAAACATCCCCTTCCCCGTATTCACCTTT
>CAZXRM010000057.1:0-8798 GCA_964642595.1 uncultured bacterium | reverse complement strand
TCAATCGGGTCAATCGGCAAGCCGACATTTAAATAAGTCGAATTAGTATAATAGATTGAATTGTCACGCAGACTTCCTTTAATGACTCTTGATGTCTGGTCCGGATATCTTTCCAAATCGAGTTGGGCAAAACGATAGGCAGTTGATTCGGCCGGCGTCTGTTCTAAAACAAATCTCAGTCCAAATTCTTTAGAGAGCCGTGCCGTCTCGCGGTTGATAAATGCGATTGTCCGCAGTCCAAATTTGAATGCTTCTTCGTCTTCGTGCAGTTCTTTACCCAAATGATATTCGACCATCTCATTTAAACCTAAAATGCCAATTAGAAATGTTGCGCGGTGCATTCTTAAATAACTTTCTCCATCACGGTTCATTGCTAAAAGAGCCAAAGGCCCCTGATTTTTCAAACTGAGTAGCTTTTCAAGAAACCTTCTTTTTTCGATATGTGCCTTGATTGCCAGCAATAACTGGCGTTTGATTTCTGCTTCGAGTTTTTCATTAGAGAAATTGGCTTTATAAGCAGCGCGGGGCAGATTTAAAGTTACATTCTGCAATGCCGAGTAGCGCATTTTCCAAGGCGTGTCGGCATCATTCAAATCCGACTGCTCGAGTTTGAACGAAAGTCTGCAGCATTCAGATATTTTGGCGGTTTCGCCGCGGTCCAGCACAAAATAGGTATTGCCTTTTTCGGATGCGACATTCGAGATGTGATTTAAGAAATCTTCCCAACCCGGGGTTTGGAAAAATCGTTCAGTAATGTGCACTAATGGTTTTGGGAAAAAGAATGGCCGACCTGTGCCGTCACCATCGTGATAGACATCAAAGATTGCCCAGACAAATCTTTGCGCTTCGGGTAGATAATCTGCATATTTTTTCCCAGTATATTCACCACCCGGTCCGATTGCCGGGGTGTTTTCAAAATGCTTGGGTACTTCCCAGTACAGGTTCAAATCAGAAAAGATTGCCTGTCCGCCACGGGCAACATTCTGCTGGGAATATTCAAAAATTAACATTTGTGCCAGCTGGTGTAGTTCTTTATCGCTCATCCCGACTAAAAACGGAGCAAAATATAAATTGACCGCATCCCAGCCAATCGCGCCGGCAAAATGCCCTTGCAGGGCGGCCGAGAATTTTACCATATGTGCTAGAAGCGTTTCCGGATGTTTGGCGGGCTTGGCGATTGATAATGCAGAGGGTAGACTCAACCCGAATTTTTTGACATATTCCAACGACTGTCCCGAGCAATAAGGTCGGTCAATAAATCCTAAATCGTGCAGGTGAATATCGCCATCGCGGTGTGCTTCGGCAACTTCCTCGGAAAAGACATTTGACAAGGCAAACTGTTTTTTGATTGACTCAGCCAAGGTCATATTGGTCGCTTCCGGGTTATGCGGTGTGTTGGCGTTTTCCTTGTTGCGATAAAGAAGAATTTTTTCGACATCAAAGAGTGGAACGCCAAGACGAGTATGATACTTGCGAGTTTCGCCCAGCCCGTGCTCAATCAATTTAGCGTTAACCACTTCCCGCACCAGACTGGAAGTGATTTGTTTAACTTTCGAATTCAAAATAACATCTTCGACCTCATTGCTGATTTTGTCAGCTAAAGCGGCAGACAGATTGGCTTCTTTCATCAATGCTGCGCTGATACGCGAGCGGTCCCACGATAAAATTCTTTCATCCGAGGTGCGAACAAACAGAGCGTATTCGGTGGCTTCGGGTGCCGGTGCGGGTTTTTTCTCAAGCATCCGTTTTTTACGTAACTGGCTGCGCTTTTCCCGATACAGAATAAACGCCTTGGCGGTTTTGGCATGCCCATGTTCAATTAAAACTTTTTCACAGGCGTCCTGAATTTCTTCGACAACCGGTATTTTTTTGACATTCTGGTATTTTTTTCTTAAATGTTCAATTACCGCATCGGCTAAAGAGGCAGCAGTTTTTCGGTCCTCACCGCCAACCGAGCGGGCAGCCTTAAAAATTGCATTAGTTATTTTTTCTTTATCAAATTCATGAATTTTACCATCACGTTTTTCAACATAACGGAAAATAAGTTGTGATACAACTGGTTTTACTGCTTCATTATTTATTTTTTTATCAACTTGCTGAGTGCGCACTTCTTTTTCATCCATGCCCTACTCCTTTTCGAGCGGTTACCTAACTTTAAGTTTATTTAATTCATCACGGAATTCATCAATATTCTGAAAACGCTTGTAAACCGATGCGAACCGAACATAAGCAACCTGGTCAAGACTAATTAACTTGTCCAAAACCATCTCGCCCAGTTTTGAAGAATCAATTTCGAGTTTCATTTCGTCAGCAATATCATTTTCAATTTCGGCAACAATCTTTTCGATAGTTGCCTGACTCACGGGTCGTTTGGTACAGGCAAGAGTTATACCGGCAATCAGCTTTTCCCGGTCATAATTCTCGCGTTGACCATCAGATTTAATAATCATCAGAGGTGTCCGTTCCACATATTCATAAGTTGTGTATCTTTTATTACATGATAAACATTCGCGACGACGGCGAACAGCTAGACCGTCGCGAATAACCCGGGAATCTAAAACCCGGTCATCATCTTTTTGACAAAAAGGACACTTCATATCGTATTGTGTTAATTATAAATCTATTCGTAGTATTGTCAATGTTATTTCTTTAAAAAAAATTTTGTGCAATGCTTGAAAAATAAGGACAATATTCATAAATTTTGAATTTTGAATTTTGACTTTTGAATTTTAGGCAGGGGGTGTTAATTATTTGATATAAAACGAGTTAAAATAACAAGAATTTTTTAGAGCAAACTGAAAAACCACGAAAACACGAAAGTCACGAAAATAAATAAACACTGAACCACACCGAACAACACTGAGATTGTTCAGAAGTCTTGTTCTGTTTTTTGTGACTACTCGCCCAGATAGGCAGATTTCACACGCGGGTCTTGTTTTAAATCGCACGCATTACCAGATAGTATAATATTACCGGTTTCCAGCACATAAGCACGATTGGCTGATGATAAAGCCATATTAGCATTTTGTTCAACCAGTAAGATTGTCGTGCCTTGATTGTTGATTTCTTTTATGATTGAGAATATTTCCGAAACCATAATCGGCGATAAACCCATTGATGGCTCATCGAGCATAAGTAATTTTGGATTAGACATTAGACCGCGCGCCGTTGCGAGCATTTGTAATTCGCCACCGGATAGGGTACCGGCTGATTGATTAATTCTTTCTTTTAATCTGGGGAAAGATTTATAAACACGATTTAAGTTCTGGTCAATTTTTTTATTATCATTAGTATTATAGGCGCCGAGCCGCAAATTTTCGTAAATGGTGAGATTAGCAAAGGGTTTGCGACCTTCCGGAACATGGGCGATACCGAGATTGGCGATTTTATGCGCCAGTAATTTTGTAATATCCTGTTCGTCAAAAATTATTCGACCGGATGCAGATTGAATCAGACCAGAAATGGCGTTGAGAATAGTTGTTTTCCCTGCGCCATTAGCGCCAATCAATGTGACGATTTCTCCTTGCTTCAGTTCAAACGAAATGTTATTGATTGCTTTGATGACGCCGTAGACAACGGATAAATTTTCAAGTCTAATTTTCATCTTCGATTAGGTCTGCACATTCATTATTGGTTTTACCCAAATATGCTTCGATAACTTTTGGGTCATTTTGTATTTCATCCGGATTGCCCTCGCTGATGATTTCGCCAAAGTCTAAGACAACCACCCGTTCGCAAATTCCCATTACTACTTTCATCTGGTGTTCGATAAGTAAAATCGTCAGATTGAATTTTTCGTGAATAAACTCTATCAATTGCATCAATTTTTTAATTTCAGCGGGATTCATTCCTGCGCCCGGTTCATCTAAAAGTAAAAGTTTTGGTTTGCTGACCAAGGCGCGGGCAATCTCTAATCGTCGCTGCTCGCCGTAGGGCAGATTTTTGGCAATTTCATCCGCCCGGTTGGATAGACCAAAGATTTCTAGAACTTCCATTGATTGGTGTCGGATTATTGTTTCATTGGTGCTGAATTTTTTTGAATGGAGAATCGAATCAGAGACCCCATAATTTACTTTAAAATTATATGCAATGCGGACATTGTCTAATACGGACAGCGAAGAGAAAAGACGGATGTTCTGAAAGGTGCGGGTTATACCTTTCTGAGCAATCTGATGCGGCTTGAGATTGGAAATTTCTTCGCCGGATAATTTTATTGAGCCGCTGGTTGGTGCATACATTCCGGTAATTAAATTAAATACGGTCGTTTTGCCCGCGCCATTCGGTCCAATCAGCCCGACTAGTTCATTGGGCATCAAGGTCAGATTAAAATTTACTACTGCTTTGAGCCCACCAAAATAACGAGACAGGTTTTTAATCTCTAAAATATTATACTGGTTATTGTTCATTTTTGTTTTTGTTCTCTGTATTTAAGAAACTTAAATTCCCGCTTGCCAAATATTCCTTCGGGTCGAAAAATCATAATTAAAATCAGAAGCAAGGGGTAGATAACAAGCCGCCAGTCTAAGATTGCTTCAGGAAGAACAATTCGTAAGCCTTCTAAAAGAAATACCCATAATACAGAAGCGACAATTGTTCCAGATATACTCGCCATTCCACCAAGCACAACAATCAGTAAAACATCAATTGATTTAAGAAAATAAAAATTATCCGGATGCAAGAATGCATAAAGATGGGCATAAAGCGCGCCGGCAATTCCAGCATAAATTGAACCAATCACAAAACCGAGTGTCTTATATTTTGCAGTATTGATGCCGACTGCTTCGGATGCGATTTCGTCTTCGCGGACCGAGATTAAAGCCCGACCTGGCGCCGAATTTATCAGATTACGCAATACTATCACAGAAATTAAGACAACTAAAAATACCCAGATAAAATTAGTCAAAGGAGGTATGCCAAGCATTCCGCGCGAACCACCCATTATCGGGAAAACCGCATCGGCATTGTCAAATAAAACCTTGATAATAATTCCGAAGCCGAGCGTGGCAATACCGAGATAATCACTGCGTAACCGAAGAATCGGCAGACCGACAATAAATGCGATAACGCCGGTTAAAAGTGCCGCGGCGATAATTCCGATTATTAAATAAAATGTGATATTTAAATTTGCAAGTTTAATGATAAACGCAGAAGTGTAGGCGCCGATACCAAAAAAGGCAGCATGTCCTAAAGAGAACTGTCCGGTAAAACCATAGATTAAGTTTAAGCCGAGTGCTGAGATAATCATAATACCAGCATAACAGATTATCTGTTGTAAATAAGGGTTGATAATACCGAATAACATCAGTAATTGAATAATGATGTAAGATAAAATGGCAATTATTATTGTTTGAAGATTTCTGTTTTTCATTATACTTTTTCGATACTGCTTTTACCTAATAGACCGGCTGGTTTGATTATTAACACGATTAGTAATACTAAAAATGCAATTGCATCACGCATCGTTGATGATATGTAAGCCGAGGTTAAAACTTCGACCATGCCCATAATGCCCGCGCCAAGCATGGCGCCGGGAATAATTCCAATTCCGCCGAGCACGGCTGCGACAAACGCTTTTAAACCGGGCATAATGCCCATAAACGGATGAATTTGCGGATAAGCGATGCCGTACAGAACACCACCCGCGCCCGCCAATGCCGAGCCAATGCCAAAAGTTATCGAGATAATAAGGTTGACATCAATACCCATTAACTGAGCCGTGTTTTTATCAAACGCAACTGCACGCATTGCCATACCGGTTTTGGTCTTGGTGACAAAAATATTGAGTAAAATCATTAGTACGATTGCGACAACAAAGACAATAATCTGGATGTTGGATATTACAACATTACCGATATTATAATTTGTCACCGCGAACGGTCGGGGATAAGCGAGATAATTTGGTCCAAAGACAAATTTGAGACTACAGAAGTTTTCTAAAAATAAAGATACGCCCAGTGCAGTAATCAAGCAGGCGATGCGCGGCGCATTTCGTAATGGTTTGTAAGCAAGTTTTTCAATTATGATTCCAATCATGGCACAACCGAGCATAGCAATTATTAATGCTATAGGAAATGGCAGTGCAAATCGGGCAACCGCATAAAATCCGAGATAAGCACCAATCATGAAAACATCGCCGTGGGCAAAGTTGATTAATCGAATAATACCGTAAACCAAAGTATAGCCGAGGGCAATCAAAGCATAAACCGAACCGAGTTGTAACCCATTGATTACTTGTTGAAGAAAATATGACACAGTTATTGATATAATAGAAAAAATATAAAAATAATCAAGAGGGAGTATAAATGAGCTGATGAGTTAGTAAGTTGATGAGTTATGAGTTATTTATTGACATCAGAAATGGATTAGTTAATATTTTTAATAAAGAAAGGAATATTTATGAAATATATAAGGTATTTAATTGGACTGGTTTTTTGGTTACCGGTTTTGCTGAATGGGCAGGTTGATACATCGTGGGTAAGAAAATATAATGGTCCGGTTAATGGTTTGGATTGGGCGAGCGAAATTCAGGTTGACCGACAGGGTAATATTTTTCTTGCCGGCGAGAGTGACGGGTCCGGCACCCATGTTGACGGCGTTCTGATTAAATACAACTCGGCAGGAATTCTGCAGTGGGTGAAACGCTATAATGGACCGAATAATCTGGATGATGCTTTCTACTATATGAAACTTGATACAATCGGCAATATCTATGTTGCCGGTATCACATCCGCGAATGACTCTTCCTATAATTTCTTGGTTATAAAATACAATGCGAACGGAGATACGGTCTGGAAAAGAACATATAACGGTACAGGTAATTACGATGATGTAGTCGAAGGACTCACGGTTGATAATCTGGGAAATGTTTATATAACCGGCGAAAGTTTTGGTGCAGGTACTGGTCTTGATATTGTGACAATTAAATATAATGCCACAGGAACAGCGCAATGGATTGTTCGATATAATGGTTCAGCCAGTGATGATGATATACCGGGTTATGGCATTTCGGTGGATAATTCATATAATATCTTTGTAACCGGAGGAGTTGTAAATACAACCGGCAACATTGATATGGTCTTAATCAAATATAGTTCGACTGGTTCACAAGTTTGGACCAGAACTTATAACGGCACTGGCAACAGCTATGATTTTGGCAATGTGTTAAACATTGATTATGCCGGTAACATTTACATTTGTGTCGAGAGTCAAGGGGTGAGTTCATATCTTGATTTCCTGGTTGTTAAATATAATAGCGCAGGTGACCAGCAATGGGTTAATCGGTATAACGGACCAGGCAATGATGAAGATATACCGATTACTCTGGTATTTGATAATCAGGGCAATGTTTTTGCCGCGGGCTGGACTTATTCGACAGCAAATGGTTATGATATGCTGACAATCAAATATAACAGTGCGGGCGACACGCTTTGGACAAGAAGATACAACGGACCAGCCGGGCAAGAAGATAAAGTCTGGCATATGGCGATTGATAATCCAGGTAATGTATATGTTGCGGGTACGAGCGTTGGTTCGGGAACTGGTAATGATTATATTATCATAAAATACAGCACGGATGGAATTCAACGATGGCTAAGCAGATATACCAGCGCGGGTAATAATTTTGACCAGATTGCTTGTATCACTCTTGATAATTCACCAAACATTTATGTAACCGGCGGATGCTGGGTATCAAGTCAAGATTTTAATATCACGACAATAAAGTATAATCAGGTGCAGGGGATAGAAGAAGAACAATCATTACTAACTCGTAACCTTGGTGCATTAGAAGTTTTCCCCAATCCGGCAAAGTCATTTTTAACTATCCGATTCCCAACTGTTATAGGCAATAGACGAATCCAAATATTTGATATCACCGGGAAATTGGTTAAGAATGAAGAGTTCAAGAGTTCAAAAGTTCAAGAAGTGAGAATTTCACTAAACGGAATAAGAAATGGTGTATATTTTGTTCGGGCGGAAAATAATTTTGTTAAAGAAAAGGTTATCATAGCAAGATAAAGTAAAACCAATAAAGAATAAATCGCTGTAATCTAAAATAGTTATATTTAACAAATCGAATATTAAAACTAGGTTTTCCAATATTCTTGAATTTATCATAAAGTCTTGACAAGCAATACTTTTTTAGTTAAATATTACAATTGGGGAAATAAGGTATAAGAAAGGCGGCGTATGAAACGCTGTAATGTGTTTGTATTATGTTTAATTTGTGCAGTAATATATTGTCTCCCGACTGCACTATCGGCGCAGTGGTTGGAAACAACGATAACCGTTGGTGACTTTCCGACGACAATGTGCTGGAATGCAACCAATAATAAAGTTTATTGCAATAACTATTTCGGTCAGTATATCCGAATTATTGATGGCGCAACCAATACATTAGTACAAGGTTTGCAGCTTGGTTATAATCCGGGTGCTTTGTGCTGGAACGCGACTAATAATAAAGTTTATTGTGCGTGTGAAGGTTCAAGTACGCATTGGATATCGGTTATTAACGGCGCAACCGATACTAAAACCTGCTCTATTCCAGTTGGCACTATTCCGAGATGTTTGCTATGGAACTCGTCCAATAACAAGCTTTATTGTGCACACTATAATAACAATACAATGTCGATTATTGACGGTGTTACCAATGCGTTAATCAAGACTTCTGCAATCGGCACGGAAGTTTATGATATTTGCTGGAATACGACTAATAATAAAGTCTATACTGCCAATTATTACAGCGATAATGTTTCAATTGTCAGTTGTGCAACTGATACTTTAGTTGCAACGGTTTCCAC
>CAZXRM010000056.1:5357-8860 GCA_964642595.1 uncultured bacterium | reverse complement strand
ATATTATTTTAATTATATATTTTTATTGACAATTTATTTATTTTATGTATAATATAGTGTGTTAAAATGTTCGGTTATTGTCCCTGCATTTAATGAAGCAGAAAACATAAATCCATTAGTTGAAGCTTTATCTAAAGCACTGTCAAATGATTATGAAGTTGTCATTGTTGACGACGGCAGTAATGATAAAACTTACGAACTTTCTAATCAGGCTGCTCAACAATATAAATTTCTGAAAGTCGTTCAGCACCGAAGAAATCTTGGTAAAACCCAGGCAATTATTACTGGTGCAAATGTTGCTGAAGGTCAGTATCTTTTGGTTTTTGATGCGGATTTACAGTATTCACCTTCGGATATTCCAAGATTCGTTGCAGAACTGGATAAAGGTGCGGATATGTGTGTTGGTTGGAAACAAGGCAAATACGAGAAACGGTTTGTTTCCAATATCTATAATAATTTAGCCCGAAAAATATTTGGTCTGAAAAATCACGATATGAATGCGATGAAGGCATTCCGCAAAGAACTTTTGCTGGATATTATTTCCTTGCGCAAAGACTGGCATCGCTATTTAGTACCATTAGCCAAAGATAAAGGATATTCGATTGTTGAATTAAAAGTCCAGCTTTATCCGCGCAATGCCGGTGAACCCAAATACCAGTCACCATTCCGGGTTTTTATCGGGTTGTTTGATTTACTGGCAGTCGGTTTTCAAATCCGAGTTATGCGCAAGCCGATGTTCTATCTGGGACTGCTCGGATTTTTTACAATGTTTTTAGGTTTTCTGGTCGGTCTGGTTGCGCTGATTTTAAGATTTTTAGGCTACGGTTTCCGACCTTTGTTGTATCTGGTAATTCTTCTAATTCTTGCCGGGCTTTTAATATTCGGATTCGGATTTATCGGAGAGTCGGTTGCACATCTTTCCGAGCGGCTGGAGAGAATTGAAAAAGAAGTACATAATAAAGAAAATAAATAAAGAGTATTTGGACGCAGATAAACGCAGATATAAAAGATAAGGAAATCAGGAAAATCTGCGAAAATCAGCGTCCCTGAAAAATAATGAAAAAGAAAATATTTTCAATCATTCAGATTATTGTCACGCTGCTCCTGTTATTTTACTTATCCCGCAAAGTTGATTTTCGGCAGGCGCTGGTAAATATGAAACAGGCAAACATTTTTATATTGCTGTTATGTGGATTTCTTTTTTTCATATTTATCGCAATTGGCAACTGGCGCTGGAAAATTCTCTTGGATTCGAGAAATATTAAATTCAGTTTCGGGTATTTGTTAAAGGTTTATTTTATATCCTGGTTTTTTAATAATATTCTGCCGACCACAATCGGCGGTGATGTACTGCGCATCGCTTACACAACGCAAAAAGACAATGCAACCGGAAAGAACAGCACTTCACCGGCATTTGCCGCAGCGTTTGTTGACCGCTTTATCGGATTTATCGGACTATTCTTTTTTGCGCTGCTGGCATCAGCCGGTCTGATTTTATCCAAGCAAGGACAAGGTAATTATTTGTTGTTAAATTTACTGGGTTTTATAATTTTGGTGATAATATTATTAGCGATGTTTTCCGATTCGGTGCACAGGATTTTTTCCAAAATTTTCAAGCGTATCAAAATATTTGCTTTAGGTGAGAAATTTGAGCGGGCATACACAGAAGTTAAAGAATACCGCCAGCAAAAATCGAAATTGTTTTACAGTTTTCTGTTATCACTATTGGTACAGTTTGTGAGCGGGTTTATCTGGTTTTTTGTCGGCTTGAGCATATCAATCAGCCGTTCAATTTTATACTATTTTCTATACATTCCGGTTATCGGGATTATCACAATGATACCGATTACGGTCGGCGGACTCGGGATGAGAGAAAATATGTTTGTCAATATATTTAACAGTGTTGCAGGAGTAGCAAGAGAAAAAGCCCTGGCAATCAGCGGGCTTTATTTAATCATAAATTTAATCTTTGCTTTAATCGGGGGGATTATTTTTCTGTTAACGAAAAGAGCACAGCAACCCGAAAAAGCAGTCAATACCAGTTATCAGGGAGGAGTATAATGGATATTTTAGCAAGAGCAAATCTGGAAACAATCAAACCGTACAAGCCGGGCAAACCGATTGAAGAGGTCGCCCGGGAATTGAAACTGGAAGGAAAAATAATAAAACTGGCATCCAACGAAAACCCTTTGGGCACATCACCCAAAGCAGTGCATGCGATACAGAAATATGCTTCTGAAAGTTTTCTGTATCCAGATGACAACGCATTCTATCTGAAAGAGAAGATTGCCGAGAAACACAATGTTCTGCCGGAAAATATTATTATCGGCAATGGCTCGGTTGAAGTCATATTTTTTGCCTGCCTGACATTTCTTAATCCTTACGAGCGATTGATGCGCAGTAATGGTTCATTTCTGATGTCGAAAATCGGAACCGAAGTTATGGGTAGCGCGATTCAAGAGGTTCCGCTCAAAGAATACCGCCATGATTTAGACCGGATGCTTAATAATATTACGGCCCAGACTAAAATCATTTATCTGGATAATCCGATGAACCCGCTCGGCACTTGTGTGATGGTGAATGAATTAGACCGGTTTATGGCAGAAGTGCCGGATTATGTGCTGGTCGTACTTGACGAGGCATACTATGATTATATCACGACCAAAGATTATCCGGATTCTTTCAAATATCTGCAGGAAGGCAAGAATGTTTTAATCCTGAGGACATTTTCCAAAATACACGGTTTAGCCGGATTAAGAATCGGTTATGGCATATCCAAACCAGAAATAATTAATGCAATGATGAAAGTTCGGATTCCGTTTAATGCCAGCCGGCTTGCACAAATTGCAGCAGCGGCAGCTTTGGATGATACAAGCCATATCAAACGAAGCCGTAAAAACAATGAAGCCGGTAAAAAATATTTATACAAAGAACTGAAAAAACTGAAGGTCTTCCATCTGCCGACTTATGCTAATTTTATCTTCACTAACTTCGCAACCGATTCCAAAGAAATCTTTGAAAAGATGCAGCAACAGAAAGTTATTCTTCGGATGATAAAAGAATACGGATTTCCGAATGCCCTGCGCATCTCAATCGGCACACCCGCGGAAAATAAAAAGATGATTAAGGCGCTGCAGGAAATATTGAAACCGTAAAATAGTAGTGAGGTGAGAGTAGCGAGAATATAGGATTTCGCTCATTGCTCACTACTCACTACTCGTTACTTCTATGACTGTAACAATTGTTGGTCGTCCGAATGTCGGTAAATCTACATTATTTAACCGTATTGTCCGAAAACGAGTTGCGATAACTTTGCAGGAATCAGGCACAACCCGCGACCGTATAAGTACTCAAGCTGAATGGAATAATAATAAATTTACGCTGATTGATACCGGCGGTTACATCACGGAAAAAGAAGAAGTAAAAAAAGAGCTATCCCAAAAAGTAAATTTCCAGATTGAACAGGCGATAAAATCAGCTGATGTGATTATTTTTCTGGTTGA
>CAZXRM010000056.1:0-5257 GCA_964642595.1 uncultured bacterium | reverse complement strand
AGAGAGCGTCGAATATTTCAGTGTCCAACGGGCAATCCAGCATATTCCCAAAGCAGACGTTGTTATTTTACTGCTCGACGGACAATCTGACACATTCCCGCCAGTACCTTTAACCAAGCAAGATAAAAATATTGTTCAATTGGTATTGGACCGCGGTAAGCCAATGGTCATCGCAGTTAATAAAATGGATTTATTTACTGCGACAGAGCAAAAGAAATTACTCAACAATACCAAAATGGCGATGCGCAACTTTATTTTTATTCCGGTGCTGCCGATGTCGGTCTTAAAAAATAAGGGGATGGATAAAGTAATTAAAAAGGCGCAGGATGTATATGAAGCGGGTCTGAAAAAAGTGACGGATGAACTGATTGAGCAGACGATTGCGCCAACACTTGATATGAACCCGCCGTCAAGCAAGACAAAACATTTGCAGTTAAAACAGACCGGTATTTTACCGCCAAGATTTGATTTGATTACTAATGTACCAAAAGATGTGACGGAAATTTATCAACGGTATGTAATTAATCAAATCAGAGATTATTTCGGATTTATGGGCAATCCGATTCGGTTGGAAGTGAAGAGAAAAGGTTCAAAACAGCAAATTTTCCTCTTGATAAAATAATTCTTGACAAATCTGTAAATTTTATACATATTAATATAGATTGCGTCCATCCTTATAAAACAAGACGCAAGGAGGAATTATGAAACATTACATAAAAGTACTTGTATTCATGTTCATATTCATACCGATATTATTATTTTCTCAACAGTGGACTGATAATTATCGCATAACAACGACTCCAACTGGGTCTTTAACAGGTATCTCTGCATCGCGACAAATAACGTTTTCAAATGAAGGGTTAGTTCATATAGTTTGGAAAGAAAATCATAACGGAAATTTTATAATTCATTATGCACGTTCAACAAATTATGGTGAAACTTGGCCACTTCAACTTGAGTTGTCACAACCTGATATGTCATCAGTAAATCCATCTATTGCAGTATCGGGAAATATTGTTCATGTAGTATGGAATATTTGGACTGTACCAGGTTCGCCAGAACAAGGACCAGTATTTTATAGACGTTCTCGTGATCAGGGAAGCACATGGGATGATAATGAATGCTTGGATTTATCTGAAATGAACGTCTACCCAACAATTACAGCTGCTGCAGATATAAATACAGTTAATGTGGTTTGGTGGGATTTCTTATGGGGATTAAGAGTAAAACATTCTTCTAATCAAGGTGAAATATGGGATACGACGCAGACTATTTATATGTATCAGAAACAGCCCGAGGATTTGGGACCGCCATCTATAACTTGTGCAGGAACTTTCCCCCAAGTTCATATTGCAGCAACGAGAACATCTAATCTTTTCCCAGAACCATATTGGGCAGATGTAATTTATATTCGCTCAAATGATGGTGGAATAACATGGGAAGATTATAGGACAATTCCTTCTTCTTATAATAATAATGTTTGGCATAGCGAACAATCAATTGTAGCTAATTATAACACAGTTCATATAGTTTGGAAAGGAGCATCTTTGAATTATCCTTATACATGGTTCATAAAACATGTTAGTTCACTCGATGGCGGTGATAATTGGGGAGAAGTGACCACGGTTCGTTCATCAGATGAAGTCGAACTTTATGACCCTTCAATAACGATTGATAAAGCAAATATATTGCATCTTGTTTGGACAGAATGGTTATCAGGAAATTCAGAGATATATTATAAACGATACAATAAAGTATTCGGATGGCAGTCAACATATGAACTTGTAAGAGAAATTACATACCATCGTCCATATGTGAGTATTGCATGGAATCCATATATATCAACATGGACCGAAGAAAATGGCTTATACTTAATTTGGACAGATGAAATTGAGCAAGAAAATACGGAAATCTTTTTCAAACGAGGTTGGCAGATATCTGAAAATGCAACTCACCCCAATCAAGGACGCCATTTAGTTCGTGTAATAAATAGATGGGATTTGAATACAATATTTCAAGGTGAAGGTGCTATTTTTGACCAGGCTTTATTTGGAAATTGTGCACCACCAACGCCGATGGTAATAAATACACCGGTTGGATTAGACCAAGGAAAACAACCTTCAAATGCAATCACCGATCGTGGTTCGTCCTGGGTCTGTTACTCGTCAAGAATGGAACAAACAGATTCACTTTTCTGTCTTATACAAAGAAACCCACAAAATCAAGATAACTGGAGGAAAATTGGTATATATAGTGCAGACAGCATATTTACACCTTCATTAATTCACGCCATTGCACGGGAAAGCCGTGATAATAATATGGGATATGTTGTTTATACAACAAAAGAACAAGACCATTCGTATATTAGATTTTCCGCTTTTGATTCGATGGGAAGTTGGTATGATGTAATAATTGATGAAGGTAATGTCTCTTCCCCATCAATCGCAATAACACCTGGTGATTTCTTTCATATTGTCTGGCAAAAAGATGATAGAATCTATTACAAAACAACCCTTGAAAAGATAACTCCAGAATTAATTAGACAAGGTGAACAACCATTATGGTCAGAACCGTTCAATGTTTCATATACAAATTTATATCCAACTGAACCCGCTTCAAATCCATTTGTAGAAGCACAAGGAGAATGGATTTATATTGCTTGGCGAGGTCCAAACGAAGAAGGCAATTCTGTATATGGTGATATCTGGCAAAGACAAGGTGAATTACATCAAGGAAATCTACCTGAATGGCGTGAACCGAGAAATGTAAGTAATTCACTTCTTCGAGAGTCAAACTTTCCATCAATGTCAACAGCGACTGCAGTAGTTTGGCAGGAAGAAAGTTTACCTGGACTAAATCAAATTTATGGTGAAATTCAAGGGCAGATTCGAAACCTAAGTAATAACCAGTTCAATTGTAAATACCCACATACAAATGTAGTTCCAACCGAACCTTGGTATCTATATTGTTGGCGATTATTAACGGTTTGGACTCAAGAAAAAATGCCTGGCATTTATCAGATTAACTACGGACGTTATGATTTTGACCGACGCTGGGACCACGAAGAACCACCAATTGCCGTTGATTGCGGTGAAATAGACCCATCGCAATATTGCCTTGACCGTACAGGATATATTGATTTAGGTGATTTTTCAGTGGATTATGGGACAGAACTACAGTACAAAATACCCTATCTTCATCCTGAAAAATACTATTTACTTGAAGCAATTTGTTACAATGACACTGCTTCAAGAGAAAAGTTTGTGTTTGAGGATAGTGCAACCAAGACAATACAAATATATCCTGAAGACCCTGAGACTTTGAGAATAGTATTAAGACCAAATCAATATGACGATGCAGAAATGTTACTAAAGGTTCGTAAGATGATTGGAGAATATGCAGTAGTTGCAAATCTTCGCTTATATGAGTTTGAGATGTTTGGAGGAAGTGGAAGCGGACCTCAGAGTTTGATGGCGTATGATAACTATGATTTTAACACCTCGCTACTTACACATACATTATTTCCAAATCCATTTAATAACAGCACCACAATTCGATATAGCTTACCATACTCAAGTAAGGTTAAATTATTAGTATATGATGTGCAAGGCAGGGCAATAAGAACACTTATAAATGAAACCCAACAAATTGGTGTATATGAGCAGATATGGGATGCGAAAGATTGCGATGGGGAAAAAGTACCGAACGGTATTTACTTTTATCGAATTGAGACTGAAAATGAATCTGTTGTAAATAAAGTAGTATTTATTAGATAAAACTTATATTAGGAACTGATAGAAATATTATTCTGCAGTTCCCAAGGAGGATTCATCCGTAAACTGCTTTTTTTACTTCTTTTTCTAGTGATTCAATTAAATGCACAATTACAAATGAAAAGAATTGTTTTTCTTTCAGCTGGTTTGTCAAGCAGAAATATTTTATGTGGAGATACTGACCATAATGGACTTAATGAATTAATCTTTCATTCCATTAATCCAACTCGTTGGGAAATTTGGGAATATCGCCCGATTAATCATTACGAGCTAGTTTTTGTTGATACCGGTGTTTACCCTTATCCTCCAGGTATAACAACTGGGAATTTTGAGACCTATGATATTGGCGATATTGACTTAGATAGTCTAACTGATTTATTGGGACCCAATTACGAACGAGCAGGTGATACGACTTATTATGATGTGACAACACAGGAGAGTCCAAATTACAATTGCTATCCAGAAAATTTATCTTGGCATTATAGACTTTCAAATCGGGGTTATGGATATACTTACTATTTCACTAACGACCTTGATCGGGATTGTAGAAATGAAATATTAACAGCTGAGGATTGGGATAGTCTTCCTTATTTCCGAATTGTAATTCTAGAAAATATTGCTAACAATCAAAATATTCCTGTATGGCGTCAACCAAGTTACGGCTCAGGTTTTGCATTTGGTGACTTTGATAGAGATAGTCTAAGAGAATTTATAACTGCAAATCCTGGTTCGTCAGGGCAGGTTTATGTTTTTGAAAATACAGATCCTGACCAGTATGAAAGAGTTTGGGTCGATACCATACATCTTCCTAATGGTACTGATGTTTTTTCTGGGAATGATTTGGATAGCGATGGTAAACTAGAATTTTTTGTTTGTTTTGCTCGAATTGTTGGCGGTAACGTCTGGGATTACTTTCTTTATATGTGGGAAGCAACAGCAAATAATATTTATCAAAGAACACTTATTGACCAAATAAGAAGTGGTGATTGGTCAGATAAAAAAAGCAAGTGCGGCGATGTCGATGGTGATAGTATTGATGAAATCGTTTGGTCCATTGGTAACAAAGTTATGATATACAAAGCAACCGGCAATAATCAGTTTCAGAGAATTTGGGAATGGAACAATGATCATGGTGGTAATCCTTACCCTGGTGCGGTTGTAAATATTTGTGATATGAACAAAAATGGTTATAATGAAATCGTGGTAAGTGGACGTTACAAAACGTCAATCTTTGAAGTCGAAGCAGTTCGATTGTTAAGACCAAATGGCGGGGAGGTTTTTCAAGACAGCACTCAAGAGCTCATCCGTTGGCAGAAATTTTATCCGCCAAGATGCGATTCGCTGTCTTTATTCTATTCGACAGATAACGGACAAACATATCAGACCATCGTCCATAGTCTACAGTCCACAGATACTTCTTATTTGTGGACTGTACCAAGTGTTAATTCTGATTCCTGTAAAATAAAAATCATTGCCTATGGACC
>CAZXRM010000055.1:0-8887 GCA_964642595.1 uncultured bacterium | reverse complement strand
GTTACTAGCCAAATTTTTCAGGCAAAGAATCTGATATATGGCAAAGTATTCAATAAAGAGATAAAATTTGACAGTTTTAGCCAGACCAAACAACAGAAAAAATATCTAGACAGTATTACATTAAGTATTACAGCAAACCCCTTAAACCGATTTTATGCAGACATTCAAATCAAAGATTTGAATTCAGATAATTCGGAAAAATTGAATTTTGATTTTATTCTTCCGGAATCGGCAAGCCGGGTTAAATTCAGCAAGAACAATATAGTAAATCCCAGCCGTACTTATTCAACATCACCAGATAAATCCGATACTTTAAATATCTATTATGAAGTTTATAAAGAACAAGTAGAAAAATGCTCTCTCTGGATAAATGTTCTAAGAGCAAAATCAAGAAACCGAATACATGTTGTCAGAATTGGTAGTTATGAAATCAGAAGAAATCTGGATAATAAAAATAATTACAGTTTTATTTATCCGCTGGTAAATCTACCCGACAAAAATTCTGGCGAGTATAAATTGTCCATAACCGGTTACGATAATTCGAATAACAGGGTTTTTCAATCTGAAGAAAACTTCTTTATTGAAAACTCTTTTTTATTCTCGGATGTTTATTATTATGAGATGATTAACCGGCTAATGTATATTGCATCTGACGCCGAGATGAAATCTTTAAAGCAATCTGTTTTAAATGCGCGTGATTCGACCTGGACTGATTTCTGGAAAAAATATGACCCTAATCCGACCACGGAAATCAATGAAGCCGAGCAGGATTATTTTTCCCGTATTGATTATTGCATTGATAATTTTTCCAAAGGTGACAAAGGTTATCGTTCATCGCGGGCACAAATCTATATGAAATACGGCGCGCCGGATTTTATCGAATCTCGACCGTTTGAACGATACAGTAATGCCTATGAAATCTGGTACTATTACAATGTCGGTATTCAGTTTACTTTTATTGACCAGCACGGGTTTGGCGAATACTCGCTCTTTGAGGAAAAACGCATATGAAATACTTGTACTCTTGTACCCTTATGTTCTTTTGCTCTTGTGCTCTTCTCTCGTTGCTCTTTGCTACAAACCAAACGCTTTCTGTTGACTGGGCATCATTCAATTATGATAATGGCATCGCTTTAGTGGAGATTTACTATACCTGCCCTTATAATGTTTTTCAGTATCAATTAACCAACGATACAATTTCCGCATCGTATCAGACTATGTTTCGCTTAAAATCGCTCGAAGGGTCGGATTCAATCCGCGAGATTTCCAGTCACCGGGCAATACTTAAATCTTTTGAGTTAGCCGAGCGACGGGATATGAAACTGCTTGACGGATTTGGATTTTTTGCCCGCGCCGGAAAATATTTACTGGAACTGCATATTTTTGACAAGAATTTTCAGTTAGTAAAGCAGGATACACTAATCGTTCCTGATTTTTCCCGCTCGCCATCACTTTCTGATTTGGAACTCGCATCATCCGTAATTGTTGATTCATCGGGCGGTAAATTTACAAAAGGTAATATGCGGATAATGCCGAATCCGGATTTAAGTTTCGGTAGTGCTTACCAGTATATTTATGCTTATTATGAAACCTATAATCTCGCTTCCGATACCCTGCCTTTGGAATTGTCTTATACGATTCTTGCTGAAAATAAAGAAGTTGTCAAATCGTTTCCCAAAGAAATGAAAAAGAAATCGGGTTCAAGCTTTGGCAACACATTTGCCTTAAGCACAAAAGGGTTAAAACCGGGAAAATATTCTCTGAAACTTAATTTGACTGACCTGGGAACAAATCAAAAAGACAGCACGGAAAAATCGTTCTGGATTGTAGCAAAAGATACAACGATACAAATTACCAGTTCCGGACTCGACTCAGAAAGTTTAGAAAAAGAAATCAGATTTTTAGCAACACCAACTGAACTAAGTCAGTACAATAACTTAAACGAAGTTGGTAAAAAAGAGTATTTGAAAAAATTCTGGCAAAAAAATAATTTAGAAGAATTTACCAGTCGGGTTAAAATTGCTGACAATAAATACCGTCAGGGTAATGTGATGGGACGCGATACGGACCGCGGCCGTATTTTAATCAAATACGGTCAGCCCGATGAAATCGAAGTGCACACAATGATTGAACATACCCGCCCCCACGAGCACTGGCATTATTATACTAAAGGTTACCACTTTATATTCATTGATATCCGCGGTAATAATAACTTTCAACTGATTTATTCAAATAGCGATAACGAACCGAAAAATCCCAACTGGGAAAATTATGTTGACCCGCTTGAATTAGACGATTTAAAATGATAAACGCAGAAAACATATATCAAATACAAATCAATCCGTTTCGGACAGAATGGGCGACAAATAAATCGGATTGCAGTCCTGCTCAACTATGCTTGTTGTCAAATGTCGTTATCCAGATTGAAAAAGAGATTTTCATCGGTCCGATCATTAAAATAAAATCAAGTTTAAAAACAACCAATGATTATGAACAATCCAAGTTAACTCGCCTCTCGCCTCGATTCGGCGAAGCGGGTGCTGAGTCGAAGCGGGAATGTCATATCATACGTCTCGCTGCTCAGGATGATTTAACCCGGAAACAAGCACTGAACAAAAGAAATGACGAAACTAAGCAATTTTTTGAATACTTACTGAAAAAATATAAATTATTGGCAAAAGTCGTCTTGGTTGATTGGGACATAAGCCAGCATAAAGTTTATTGTTATGTAACATCCGAGCGCAAAGTTAATTATCTGCTTTTACACGAAACTGCAGTTGACACACTTAAGGCACGGGTTGCAATAAAGCAGGTCGGCGTCCGGGATTTTGCCCGTTCGATCGGCGGTTTGGGAATCTGCGGTCGTGAATTGTGCTGCCGTGCTTTCTTAAACAACATCCAGTCAATCACGCTGACCACAGTCCGACAGCAGAATATATATGTCGAACCAGATAAAATCTCCGGCTGCTGCGGAAAGTTACGGTGCTGCATGGTTTATGAACAACACACATCAAATTTACATAAACAAGAACAAACAGAATAAGGACGCAGATGGACGCAGATATAAATATAGGGACGCAGATAGCTGCGAAGCAGAGATTGAGTGTCAGCGAAATCAACAAGGAAGCAGATATAAAAGATAAAGAAAATAGGGAAAATCTGCGAAAATCAGCGTCCAAATTAAATAAAAATTATGAAAATAAATAAAAACATTGCAAAAGAAATAGCTAAGATTGAAAATGTTTCAATCAGTTATTTAGATAAAGAGGTTAAAAAAGGTACAATCGTCGTGCCGGTCAATCAGAAACGGAAAAAGCCAATTAAACCGATGGCAATCGGCAAAGGTTTGAAAACAAAAATCAACTGCAATCTCGGCACTTCGCCGGACCGGGCTGATTTGAAACTGGAACTGAAAAAATTAAAGACCGCGATTGATGTCGGTGCCGATACAGTAATGGACTTATCAACCGGAGGCGATATTTCCGCAATCCGGAAAGAAATTATTGCACATTCATCAGTGCCGGTCGGCACAGTCCCGATTTACGAAGCAACTTTTTCTGCCCGTAAACGAGGTAAAAGTTTTGTCGAAATGAAACCTAAGGACTTTCTTTCGGTCATTGAAAAACACCTTGCCGACGGCGTTGATTTCATCACGGTCCACTGCGGTATCACGAAGAACAATTTTGGCAGTGTCAAGAAAATCCATCGGCTCACCGGTGTTGTCAGCCGCGGCGGCTCAATGATAATCGAATGGATGAGATACAATAAAAAAGAAAATCCGCTCTATGAGTATTATGATGAATTGCTGGCAATTGCCAAAGACTATGGTGCAACCTTAAGTATTGGTGATGGTCTTAGACCCGGCTCGCTGCACGACGCATCAGATGAACCGCAGATTCTTGAGTTAATGGTAATCGGCGAACTAATCGAGCGTGCTCGCGCCGCTGGTGTGCAGGCAATTGTCGAAGGACCTGGTCATATTCCGATAAACCAGATTGAAGCAAATATCCGGTTACAAAAACTAATTTGCAAGGATGCACCGTTTTATGTTTTGGGTCCATTGGTCACGGATGTCGGCTGTGGTTATGACCATATCACATCCGCAATCGGCGGTGCCCTGGCAAGTTATTACGGAACTGATTTTCTCTGTTATGTAACGCCTTCCGAGCATCTTGGTTTACCCACGGTTGAGGATGTCCGGGAAGGTGTCATCGCATCAAAAATCGCTGCCCATGCCGGTGATATCGCAAAGGGAATAAAAAATGCCCAACAATGGGATGATAAAATATCTACCGCCCGCGCTCTGCTCGATTGGGATAAAATGATAAAACTCTCGGTTGACCCGCAACGGGCATCATCAATTTATAAAAAAGGTCATATTCAAACTCAAGGAACCTGCACAATGTGCGGTGAATTTTGCGCACTGAAAAAAAGTAAAGAATGGTTAAAAAATGAAAAATAAAACTTATACTCTATTTACCCCAGGTCCGGTTGAAGTGCCGGATTTCATATTAAAAGAAATCGGACAACCACTGGTCTATCACCGCGAAGAAAAATTTTCCGAACTCTATAATTCGACTGTCACTGGACTGAAAAAAGTTTTCAATACTACTGGTGATGTATTTATTTTTACCGCATCCGGTACTGGTGCAATGGAAGCAGCCGTTTCAAATATTATTTCCCGCGGCGACAAGGCACTGGTCGTAATTTGCGGTAAATTTGGCGAGCGCTGGCGCGAACTTTTAATTCGATATGGTGCGATTGTCCGGCAATTGGTTGCACCTTATGGTGATGTCATCGCACCCGAAGAATTGGAGCGCCAGCTGAAAACCGATGATACGATAAAATATGTATTTACGACTCTGACCGAAACCTCGACCGGTAATGTTTTGGATATTAAATCTTATGGTAAAATCTGCCATAAGTTAAATCGAATACTGATTGCTGATTGCGTTGCCGGCTTGGGTGCGGACGAGTTTCGGTTGGATGAATGGAATGTTTCGATTGCGGTCGGTGCTTCGCAAAAAGCGCTATTTACCCCGCCCGGCTTATCTTTTCTTGCGTGTAATAATAATGTCTGGGATATTATAAAAAAAAGTAATTCACCCAAATACTATTTTGATTTAATATTAAGCAAACGGTTTGCCGAAAAAGGACAAACTCCCTGGACCCCGGCAATATCATTATTCTACGGACTGAACAAGGCATTACAAACTGTCAATAAAAAAGGTATCGAAAAAGTCATCAAAGAACATAAAACAATCGGCGATTACACCCGCCAACAAATCAAGATAATGAACTTGGAAATATTTCCAAAAAATCCGTCCAATGCTTTATCCGTCATCAAAATGCCGAAAAATATTGACGGCACCAAGATTGTTGATTATGTAAAAAAAGAGTACAATCTGTTATTTTCGAACGGACAGATTGAGCTACGCGGCAAGATTGTCCGCATCGGTCATATGGGTTATATAAAAAAACGCGAGATTACCAATGCATTGCATGCATTCAAAGCCGGTTACAACTTTGCTTTAAAAAAAGATTAACAATTTATAAAAATAATGCTCAGCAAAAAACTCATAGTTAAACAGGTTAACAACTTCTTGCTTATAATTATTGGCTCGGTATTTACCGCATTGGCGTATGTAATGTTTTTGATTCCCCAGAAAATCGTGCCCGGTGGTGTAACTGGCATTGCGATGATTGGCAATAGAATATTTTCAACGCCCATCGGTATTGCAACTATTATCTTAAACATACCGTTATTCATACTTGCGTTCCGGGTTCAGGGTAAACTTTATACCGTCAACTCGATTATTGCGGTCATCATTTCATCCCTGTTGATTGACTTTATGATGTACGGTGTGCATCTACCGTATGCTACCGATAATAAAATATTAGCTGCATTATTTGGCGGCATTCTGCTTGGAATGGGACTGGGAATTATCTTTCGTGCTCAGGCATCAACTGGTGGTACTGATATCATCGGACAAATCGTCAATCGTTATTCCAATTTCAGCACTGGCACCGCAATCCTGGTGACTGATTTTATCATTATTTCTGCGGCTGGTATTGTCTTTAAAAATATTGAACTGGCATTATATGGCTATATGACATTATATCTATCGTCCAAAGTCATTGATATCGTTTTAGAAGGATTTAGTTACACTCGTGCTGCATTTATCATAACCGACCAACCCGACCCTATTAATAAAATGATTGGTGAAAAACTAAGACGCGGCGTCACAAAACTTCAGGGTTATGGTGGATATACTAATCAACCAAAACAAGTTCTTTTTGTCGTTCTGGCAAAACGTCAAATTCCGGAACTGGTCTCATTTTCCAAAGAAATTGACCCAAACGCATTTATTGTCATTACTGATGTTTATGAAGTTCTGGGTAAGGGTTTTGGTCCCCGCTTTTCACCTGTGCCTAAAGAAATAATTAATTTATAAAATATGGTTTATAATAAAACTATTCTGTTAATCCGGTCGGAGGATATATTATGAGAATTGGTTTTTATCAGTTTAATCCATTATTCAGTAAAAAATCCGTAAATCTTGAAAAAATAAAACGAACTCTGTCTTATACTAAAACTGACCTGATTGTCCTGCCCGAATTGTGTAATACCGGTTATAGTTTTCATTCCCGTCAGGAATTATCCCAGTATGCGGAAAAAATCCCAAAAGGTGAAACAACTCAACTTCTGATTGCACTTGCTAAAAAGCACAAAATGAATATCGTCGCCGGTCTGGCGGAAAAAGACAAGAGTCGAATTTACAATTCAGCGGTCTTAGTCCAGTCCAACGGCAAAGTCATCACCTATCGCAAGACGCACCTGTTTTATGAAGAAAAATTCATCTTTGATGCGGGCAACACGCCATTCAAAGCGCATTGGGTGCAGGGTTCGGCAAAATCCGGACAGGTTAAAATCGGCATGCTCCTCTGCTTTGATTATATTTTCCCGGAATCAGCCCGCTCGCTCTTTCTTGACTGCGCTCAGATAATCTGCCACCCGTCCAATTTGATACTGCCGTTTGCCGAACAGGTCACGATTTCCCGGGCAATCGAAAACCGGGTATTTTTCATAATGGCGAACCGCTGTGGCGAAGAGAAACGCGGGAAAAAAAGAGTACGCTTTTTCGGCCGCAGTCAAATCGTCAGTCCTAACGGCGAAATACTGGCTAAAGCCGGCTCGGATGATGAAGTTGTAAAGGTTGTCAATATTTATCCGGACCAGGCATTAAACAAAAATGTCACGAAGTATAACAATGTGATGTCTGACCGCAGACCAAAATTATATAAATTATAAATAAAATAAAGGAGGAAATATGTTTATATTATTACTGGCATGTATCACAACTATTAATGTCCAGACCAAGATTGACTCGGTAATCGTCTTCACCGACCGGGCAGTGATTGTCCGTAAAGGCGAAATAACATTAAATGATGCGGATAAATTAAGGTTTGCCGACCTGTCTGGAATGATTGACGATAACACAATCCGTATCAAAGCCGATGGTATAAAAATCGGTGAAGTCCAAATCCAGCGCTCCTACATTGACAAACCAACTGGTCGCGTTAAAATCCTGAAAGATTCGATAAAATCCTTAGAAGACCAGCAACAAATCTTAAACAACGATGCCAAAGTCCAGGAAGCAAAAGAGAATTTCCTTAAATCAATCGCGCTCGGCTCGCCGGAAATTATCGGCAAAGAACTTCAGACCGGCAAGATTGCACCAGACGCCTGGCGCCAGGCATTGTCATTTGTATCCGATGAACTGACCAAAGTTAAAATCCGCCAGATTGAAAACGACCATAAAAAAGACGACCTAAAAAAACAGTTGGATGCTATGCGTAAAGAACTTAATGACATTCAATCCATCATCGAGAACCGCAAAGAAATCACGGTTGAAGTTGATACGAAAACGCCCGGCACCTTCCCGATTGAACTTAGTTACGTTATTCCTTATGCGGTCAGCTGGAGTCCTTATTACGAACTTCGGGCAGAACCGGCAACCAGTAGTGTTGGCATTGACTACTTTGCTAAAATCAGCCAGCGCACTGCCGAAGACTGGGAAAGAGTCAAAGTAATTCTTTCTACCGCCGCGCCGACTTTTGTTGGCAGTGCACCTGAACCTTATCCCTGGTATTTGACACTCGAAGAATATATGCGACCAAAGGCGGCGCCAGCAACGGCACGCCAATCTGGAGAAGCGATGTACGATAAATTAGATTATGATATTGAATCAAAAACCGAATACGAACTGCCTAAAATCGAAACCGGTATCTCACTTCAATATGTCATTCCCGGTCGCATCTCTTTAAAGAGCGGCGAGCCGGCAAAGAAAATCAATCTGTATCAGGGAAAAGTATCGGCAGAATTTGAATATTATGCCCTGCCGAAAATCCAGGAGATTGCCTTTCTCAAAGGTATTATGAAAAATACGACGGATTATGTTTTCCTGCCCGGTGAAGCCAATACTTATGTCGGTGGTGAATTTACCGGTAAAACCTATATTGCGACAATCGCACCGCAGGAATCAACCGAAATAAGCTTTGGAACCGACGACCGTATCAAAGTAAAACGGGAACTAGTTAAAACCTTTGTCTCATCCGGCGGCCTGTTCAGCAAAAAAGAAAAGAAAGAATTTGTCTATAAAACAACCATAGAAAATACTTATAGCCGTGATGTAACGATGAAATTAGTCGAACAAATTCCGGTTTCACAGAACAAAGATATTAAAATCGAAGTCACCAAACTTGAACCAAAGGGATATGACGAAGACAAAAACATAGGCACCTATACCTGGACGCCAAAACTTACCAGCCAGCAAAAGTTCATCGTCAACCTTGAATACAATGTCGAATACCCCAAAGGCAAGCG
>CAZXRM010000054.1:3639-8931 GCA_964642595.1 uncultured bacterium | reverse complement strand
ATTGCATAGCCAACATCGCTTAACCCACCGCCGTAATAAGTTGCCCATTGTCTTACACCGGAATTAGAAAATTTTAATATAAAAACTTCGCCGCTCGAACCAGACGGTTGATAATAAGCACCGCCACCCGGGTCATAAATCGGAAAACTGGATGATGAAAATGTCACACCAGTGACAAAGACATTTTCAAACCGGTCGGTCGTGATTGCAATGCCCTCTTCATCGGCAGTTCCACCATAATAGGTTGCCCATTCCCGTTGTCCGGTGCTTGAGAATTTTACAATAAAGATATCGAGCAGTAATGCCGAAGTCCCTTGAAAATATATGCCACCACTCGGATTATAAGTCGGGAAGTTGGTTGACGAAGTGAAACCGGTCAAAAAGATATTACCGGCATTATCCGCAGTCATCGCACACAATGTACGAGAACCATCACAATTTTCCTGACCTGAACCGCCATAATAAGTTGCCCACAACCGTGCAAATGGCGGGTCAATGATGAGAGTTTTGGTCTTGTTATAATCTTTTACATCAAAAATTATAAAACCATCATCGTTTATCTTGTAATTAGCAGAGATAGTTCGACCGTCTTTTTCATAAGTGTATAGTCTTCCTTCACTGATTTTTCCGAGCGGGGTTGAATAGATTAATTCTTTTCCCTGTTTGATTTCAGTATCAGCCCATTTAACTTGCAGTTTGATATTTTTTATATCAGCGTTGGGTTTGATTTCAAATTCACTATGCACTTTGTCATCATATCGCCAAACCCAGTTTATGCCGGGATATAAATCTTTTATCTTGATACAACGATAAGATTTGACGGATAAAATACCATTTGGACAATGAGCCAGATAATAGTTATTGCATCCGGGAATTTCGTCATATAGTTCAATCTTATTTTTATCTATTGTGCCATTAACCGGCTCGATGTCAAATCTGGCATAATTGACCGCAGAGGAATTTTCTTGGTTTTTCTCCGTGAGCTCTGTGTCTCCGTGGCTGTTTTTCTCGTTTTGATAAATAACAAAACTCACACCATTTTCGGTTATGAATATGTTATAGTCGGGCAGATTCATCCTGAATAATACAGATGGAGTCGGATTGTTTTCCATATCAGTGACCTGACCTAAATTTTCTTCAAAGCCGGTGTAATTATTTGTCCAGTCCTGAACGGTTATATCAGGCGGAGTTTCGGCAAAAATAATGCCCGTTATTATTATAATTAATATAGTTAGTTTTTTCATATTACCTCTTTTTATTTATTACTCAATTTTACAGGTTTTATTGATTGCAGTAAAGACTAAATATTTATTTACTTTGTTATTGCCGAATATTTCAGATACTGCTTTTTGATAGATATCGAGTTGTGATTTGTATTTATCAGTCATTGCTTCTATTTCTTTATCGTCAACCGGAAAAGTTTTGTAATCGTAAATATTAATGATATTGTCTTTTATAATAACCCGGTCAATGCGACCGCTGTATATTATCTTCTCCTGCTTTAAAACAAAAGGGAGTTCAGTATAACTATCTGGATTTGGTTTGATTATTTCCGCAATTTCTGAAGTTTCGATTAAATGGAATTGTCTTTTTATTTCATCAAGCATTCTTTTTTGGGCAGATAGTTCGACGCTCATAATATTTAATAACCTTTGTGCTTCGGTTATTATATCTTCGGCATTGAACTTTATTTCTGAGCGGGAAATTTTCTCAAAGATTTTGTGCAGGATATCGCCAAGGGTAATCCAGTCTTCACCGTGTTTGCGCCGGACTTCATGATAGATTTCCGGAGTTTCTTTAGTTACTGACTGCCAGATTAAATCCGGAGTTTCGGTGATTGGTTCCAAATGCAATTCTTTTTTAACTGGTTCTTCAATAATACCTGCTTTTTTCCCGGTAATTTCCGTATCAATTTCTTTATCCGAAATAATTGACACCCCTTTGATATTTATGCCAAGTTGATATTTATTATCTTCGCTATAGGTTATCGGCAGATGTTGTTTTAACCATTCCAGCTGGGATTCTTTTTTCTTGGCTTGCGGATTGTCAACACCGGTTAAAAATAGAGCGTCGCGGGCACGGGTGATTGCGACATAGAATAACCTTTTCTGTTCTTCGTAATCTTTATCCTGTTTGATTGTATAAATCGGCGATTCTTTACGTAGTTTGCTATCCGGTTCGTATAAAACCCAGACATTATTTTCATCTATTTCATCAATGACCAGTTTATCACTGTCCCGATAACCCCGGCTGGTCAAACCAACATCAGTTCCAACCACAAAGACAATCGGGAACTGCAATCCTTTAGCCGCGTGGATTGTCATCAGTTTTACTTCGTTTCTACCTTCGGTGTTAACATTGGCTTTGGGCTCATCATCCGAGATATTTTTATCAAAGCAATCAGCAATCAGCAGGGGATGAGTTCCGTCATTTTCGAGCTGCTCGACAATTCTAATAAATTTTTTGATGTTGACCGTGCGCTGCGGTTCCCAGAATATTTTCCAGCCGTCAAGTTCTTCGAGCATATTTTCAATAATCTGCGATACAGGTTGTAAAGAGACCATTGCCAGGTATTGATTAAGTTTTTCAGTGATTGACAGATAATTCTTATGGGCTTGACTATAATTGACGAATCGTTTCCATAAAGATATTTCCTCTTTTGGTTTGTGGGATTGGCTGATGAGAAAGATTTCTTTTTCCGCAAGATTGAATAACGGACTTTTCAGTAATAGATACAAGCTGAAATCATCATTGGTATCAATTAAAAAATTCAGGATTGCCCTTAATATTCTTATTTCAATCGTATTATAAAAGCCGATACCTTTGACTACGACAAAAGGAATCTGGTGCTTTCTCAATGCGGTTTCATAAGCATCAAGGTAGTTTCGGTTACGCAAAAGAATTGTGATATCTTCATATCGTGTCGGACGCGGTTTCTCATCTTTATCAAAGACAACCGGCAGGTCAATCAAGGTTGTAATCTTTTTCGCAACCATCTCAGCATCGAGTGTTCTTGCATTCGGCATATTTTCCTGGGCTTGAGTTATAAGAATCTGGACAATGCCGGGATTTTTATTTTTCCGGTGCCGTTCAAATTCTTTATATCGTGTCTGCCAAGCCGGGCTGGTCGGTTCGGGCGACATCAGTTTGGAAAAGAGATGATTGGTAAAATCAATGATTGACTGAAGACAGCGGTAATTTTCTTTGACCTGTTCGATTTGAAACTGGTCTTTGGATAGATAGGTTGATAAATGCTGCTGTGCCCGGTTGAATATTTCCGGATGGGCATTGCGAAACAGGTAAATTGACTGTTTGTCATCACCGACTAAAAAGATGGTCGGCTGAATGCCGCGTTCTCTTTTCGCACCCGAACCAGCCAGCCATTCTTCGGCTAATTTTGTGATAATTGCCCATTGCAGGAAACTCGTGTCCTGAAATTCATCAACCAAAATATGGTCGGTATGTTCGTCAAACAGGTATAAGATATTAGACCATTCGGGATGATTGGTCAAAATTTGATAAGCAAGAATTTCTAAATCAGAAAAATCAACTTGATTGGACGATTTTTTAAGATGGTCGAATTCTTTTAAGAAACGGCTGGTAAAAAGATTGAATGTGTCCTGAAACCGCAGGTTGCTGGTAAGATTAAATACAATTCTACGATACTCTGCCATTTTGCAATTCCATTTGCGTTTATTGTCAGATTCACCCTGCTTTTTCGGCGTTTTGCCCTTTGTTAGAAAATCAGGTTCGATGTCCGCAATTTGAGATTTTAGTTTTTCAGCCTGCTCCGGAGTTTTCGGCACGCTAAATTTAAAATCTGGTATAGTTTCTTCGGTCAGCGGATTCTTTTCTAATTCAGTAATTAATTGCGGTAAATTATCAAATCCCGGTACGACTGGTAATTTTGCCCGCTCCGGCGATAATCGAGCGGAATATAAAGAATTGAATAAGTTTTTCAGGGTTTGCCAGCCCTTAAATTTATTTTCGATGATTAAATTTATTAAATTATTATAATCCGGTGTATTTCTTTCCTGCTCGGCAATTTTCATCAATGTGTTATACATTGAAAGTTCTTTGAGATAATCATTATCAACCAGCACTTCTAAATCGGGTTGATAACCGGTTAACACCGCAAACCTTCGCAACAAAGAAAAACAGAATGAATCGATTGTCTGGATTCTTAACTGCAGGGATTTTTCCTTGAGCAGATTGTATTTTTCCTGATTGGTTTCTTTGAGGATTTTAAAGATACGTTCTTTCATCTCAGCCGCGGCTTTGTCCGTAAATGTGATGGTTAATATCCGCTCGGGTTCGCAATATTCTAATAATTCAATATAACGCCTTGCCAGACGCTCGGTTTTTCCTGAGCCAGCCGGTGATGAGACGATGATACTTTTTAACATAGTACTTTTAACCACAGATTTCACAGATTTCCACGGATTTCATTTTGAGTTTGATTATAAATATCTTATTAATCAGTTTAATCCGTATTATCCGTGGTTTCATAAGATTATTTATCGAAAAGTTTTAAATCTTCGCTTTCTGGTTCTGGTTTTGGGTTTAATGCAGTCGGGCAGAACGATGAATACTCGCAATTATTACATCGGCTATCATTCATCGGCAGTATATCAAATTTTCCCTGCCGGATATTCTGAATAATTAATTGGGCATTTCTAAGAGCAAAGCTTATCATCTCAGATATCGTATATTTACTGTTTTTATTGATTAACCAGTAAATATCATTATCCAGAACAGAATAAATACCGGCATTAATAATTTCTGAAGCCGGGTAATTTTTTCTGACCAGATAAGCATATAATGGTAATTGTAAATGAATACCTTTTTCGATATTGCCTAATGAAAAATCTCGTGCTGCACCGGTTTTGTAATCAAGGATTTGGATTTGATTATTCTCTTTATTCTGGTCAATACGGTCAATCCGACCAGTAATCGTCATTCCTTGAGCAATATTTTCAGTCAGACGGTTTTCGACCTGAATTGGTACAAATCCCTGATTTCGCAATTCGTGTTCAATCTTGGTAAAATAGGGGACGAAATTAAGAAAGATTCGTTTCGCAATATCTTTCCAAAAATGGCTGAGTTTATTTTCCTGCAGCACGACATCAAGAATTTTCTCAATCTTTTCCGGAATTTTCTCGATTGGAACATCGCCATTCTGATAAAGCAGCTGTAAAACCCGATGAGCAATATTTCCCCATTGGGTCGCTTCGACTTCATAAATCGGTTCTTCGAGTTGTTCGATTTCCAGTACTTTTTCGAGATAAAACA
>CAZXRM010000054.1:0-3539 GCA_964642595.1 uncultured bacterium | reverse complement strand
AGATAATCTTCTATATTAATAATTGTTTCGCCAAAATCAATCTCAAAATTCTCAATTGTTGCCAAGATATTATAAAACTCATTTTTAATCATATTGATATTGCTGTCATCAATAGATTCGCACCATTGAAACTGGGCGATTAATTGTTTTAAACTTTTTGTGTATTGAGTCAGACTATTCTTGGATTTAATAAATTTATCAGATAAAACCAGAAAGGTATTGATTTCTTTCTGGATGTTATTTAACTGTTTTGTTAATGCTTGAGTTAATTTGTATCTTTCCTGAAATATTGACTGGAGATTTGCGCTCAGCGTTTTCCAGGAATTGGCTGATTTTATAACCCCACCTTTTTTCGACAGGTAATTAATTGGCTCTTTCAGTTCCACAGAGAACCGAGTGAAGAATTTTGAGGATAAGACCGCAACCGTTGATAATCTGGGATAATCGTTGATAATTGAACGCAGTAATTCCAGTATTGCAATAACCGGCTGAGTCTTGCTTAGATTTTTCGTAGTATAAATTGAATAAGGAATTTGATACTTGTCAAAAGTCTTGCAGGCCATTGTTTCGTAATCATTGAGCCGGCTGAAACAGACAATCGTCCGATTTAAGGATAATTCTTTATTTAGACATTTCTGTTTGATTTGCGATGCGATAAATTCTATTTCATCTTCGATTGAGGGACAGACATAATAATTTGGATTTGTTCTTATGTCGGGTAAATCGGGAATTTTTTCTTCTTGCAGTAATTTTGACTTTCTTAAAAACTTCAGAAATTCCTGAGGCAAAGCATAGGATTCAGGAGTTCGTTCATCGTAGAATGATAAAGCATAGACTTTTTCCGCTTTATTAATCAGGGCATTGACGATTTTTTCTTCGAGTTGGGTCAAATCATAAAAGAACCCGTCGAGCACCAAGGTTTTTATGCTGATTTTATCTTCAATAAATTGCAGGGACTGAAATGTGATATCTTCAGCATCAAGCCATTTATTTTCCTGCAGGATTTTATTATATTTACTGCGTATCTTGAGCGTTTGCTCAATGGTTTTGTAAGTCTCGTCACCGGTATTACCACCTCGCTCTGAAATCTCGGAGAGTAATGACTTTTTTAATTCAGCATCGGTTAAATCGGTCATATACTGTTTTGTTTCGCGGATAAATTCAGCGATAACCTGTGCATAACCAATCGAAATTTCCGGTTTGAGTTTTTGTATTAGAAGCGGTTTAATATAATCGGATAGTTTTTTAAAATCCTGATTATATGCTTCGAATATTTCATTGGTGAATTGTTTGATGGTGTAAAATTTCGGCGGGATGAATGAGCTTAAAGTAATCTGTCTGGTAAATGTTATTTGAGCATCGCGGATTTTACGCGGGGTTGGACCAAGATAGAGAACATCCGAGAAGTTTTTTTCTTTAATATCTCGGATTGCCTGTTTTAACAGAAATTCGGTTGTTCCTTGTTTGCCGAACGGCACTAAATAAATTTTGCCCTTCATGTTTAATACTTAAAAGTTCAAAGTTTAGAGCTCAAAACGCAAAACTTTAATTCAAAATTAACTATTATTGTTAGATAGTTTTACGGTTTGAGTTATTATATATGTTTTAATTATGTTTTGTATTAACTTTTCGGGCTAAACGTTTTTTTCTTTTCAGTTTGAAAAGAAACTGCTTCCGCTTATGCTTACTTTTAGTTCTTGCCATATTCCTCCTATACGCAGATTGGCACAGATTGTTTTGGATGAGCGCAGATATTAATTTCTGTACTCATCTTTTTATTAGAATCAGTGCCCATCTGTGAGATTTTAATCTACAACTTTATATACTATATCGTGTTCGTGGGCATGGGCAATCACTTTTAAACCGATTGACTGCCCGATTTCGGCTTTGGGTACGTTCAGATGTTCGATTTGCATCGAATCAACTTTCTGTGTAAAATCAGCGGTGTGACCTTTAACATGTATCGTTTCGCCAACCGATAAGACATCATCGGTTAGTTCAATAATCGCAACACTGATTTTACTGAAAAAATGCGTTATCTTACCGATTTTCTTTTCGGTCATATTTTACCTCCAATTGATGATTACAGCGATTTTTTGACGATGACAGCGATAGGTTTGTTTGTTATTCAAATCACTGTAATCGTTGTTTTTCATCGTCGTAATCGTTTGTTTACGGATATACTTTTTCCAGCATTCTTGGATATGGGATGGTTTCGCGGACATGGGGAAGCGAACAAATCCATGCCAAAGTTCTTTCCACACCAAGACCAAAACCGGAATGTGGAAATGTGCCGTATCGCCTGACATCAAGATACCATTCAAATGCCTGTTTGGGAAGTTTGTGCTCAGTTATCCGTTTCTCCAAAGTGTTCAAATCGTCTTCACGCTGTCCACCACCAACTATTTCTCCGTATCCTTCGGGTGCTAAAATGTCAGCACCGAGTGCTAATCTATCATCTTTTGAATCCCGCTTCATATAAAATGCTTTGCATTCTGCCGGATAATGGGTAATTACCAAGGGTTTGTCATAAAGATTTGATAAAACAGTTTCTTCATCCCCACCAAAATCATCGCCCCATTTAACCGGTTTACCATTAGCGTTCAGTTTTTCAATCGCTTCAGTATAAGTAATACGAGGGAACGGTGCTTTTATCTTTTCAAGTTTTGATATATCTCTTTCGATTGTTTTAAATTGTTCCGAGCATTTTGTTAATACTCTTTCAATTATATAACTGATAAAATTTTCCGCCAGTGTAACAATATCATTTAAATCAGCAAAGGCAACTTCTGGTTCAATCATCCAAAATTCAGTTAAATGTCTTCGGGTTTTTGACTTTTCGGCACGAAAAGTTGGCCCAAAACAATAAACCTTATTAAATGCAGCAGCATCCGGTTCATTATATAGTTGACCGGATTGGGTGAGATAAGTTTTTTCACCAAAGTAGTCAACTTCAAACAGAGTTGTTGTGCCTTCAACCGCAGCAGGAGTCAGAATTGGCGTGTCAACCAATATGAACCCCTGATTGTCAAAGAAATCGCGCATTGCCTTAATCAAGCGAGAACGAATTGTGAGAATTGAATGCTGGCGGCGGGATCGAAGCCAAAGATGACGATTGCTCATCAGAAATTCTGTGCCGTGTTCTTTTAGAGATATGGGATAATTTTCAGCCATCTGGATTAATTTTAAATCGGTTGCAATTAATTCATAACCTCCGGGTGCGCGCTCATCTTTTCTAACCATACCCGTTATATACAAAGAAGACTCTTGGGTAATTTTATCGGCTAAATCGAATACCTCAGGTAAAACATCTTTTTGAGAAAAGACGCATTGGGTCAGACCAGTGCCATCGCGGACAATAATAAAACGGATTTTACCGGACGAGCGCTTGTTATAAACCCAGCCGGCAAGCATCACACTTTTACCTTCGTATTTAGAAATATCAGATATTAACATAATTTTATTCTATGGTGAAATAATAAAAAGTCAACTACAAATAATGATAACAGCGATACAAGAAAGATTACAGCGATTTAAGG
>CAZXRM010000053.1:0-8937 GCA_964642595.1 uncultured bacterium | reverse complement strand
GAAGATATTCTTAAGACGGTCTATAATGAGACTGCATCAACTAATAATCCGGATAATAAACAACCACAGGTGAAATCGCAGGCAAAAGAAGGCGAACTTACTATCCCGGAATTTTATGGCCGGGTTCGTCCTTTGGATAAGGTTGTTGAGGTTGATTATTATTTACCCGGATGTCCGCCGCCCGTGCCGATTATTACAAACGCTTTAGATGCAATCGTCAAAGGAACTCTGCCGGAAAAAGGAACAGTCTTGGCACCGACTAAATCACTATGTGATGAGTGTATAAGAAATACGAATCAGAATAAGAAGATGCCGGATATTAAACGCGTGTATGAAATTCAGGCTGACCCGAAAGTCTGTTTCTTGGAGCAGGGAATTATTTGCATGGGACCAGCGACCCGCAGTGGTTGTCAAACCCGATGTATTAACGGCAATTGGCCCTGCACCGGTTGTATGGGACCAACACCAGAAGTTTCAGACCAGGGTGCGAAAATGATTAGCGCAATCGGCTCAATTCTGAAAATTGATGAAGAGAAGAAATTATCGGATGAAGATGTTCAAAAACTGACTGACAAAATAAAAGACCCGATTGGAACATTTTATATGTACGGGTTCAGTTCGGCATTAATAAATAGGAAAGTAAAATGAACAGAATTACAATTGACCCAATTACAAGATTAGAAGGACACGGAAAGATTGAAATCTTTTTGAATGACCAGGGAAATGTTGAACAAGCGTATCTTCAAGTGCCAGAACTGAGAGGTTTTGAAAGATTCTGCGAAGGCAGAAAAGCCGAAGATATGCCGCAATTGACATCGAGAATTTGCGGAGTTTGCCCGGTCGCGCATCATATGGCTGCAACCAAAGCACTGGATATGGCATTTGGAGTTGAACCGACGCCGACTGCTAAAAAACTCAGGGAGTTGGCGTATTGCGGATATTTAATTTATGACCATATTTTGCATTTTTATTTTCTGGGCGGACCAGACTTCATTGTCGGTCCAACCGAAGCCAAGGAAAAACGGAATATCTTGGGTGTGATTGAAAAGGTCGGACTCGAGTTAGCAAGCGAAGTTATCAAGCATCGCGCCTATGGTCAGAAAATGACTGAAATCTTAGGCGGTAAACCGACCCATCCGGTTTGCGGATTGCCGGGCGGAGTGACAAAAACCTTATCTAAGGAAGAAAAAGCAGAGATGGAAAATATGGCAAAATCCTGTTATGATTTTGCGCTTAAAAGTTTGTCGATTTTTCATAAGATTGTCCTGGAAAACCCGTCATATATGAATATGCTCATTAATCCCGCATTTTCGCTTAATGTTTATAACATGGGAATGGTTGACCAAAATAATAAATTGAATTTTTATGATGGACTGATTAGAGTTACCGACCCGAAAGATAAAGAATTTGTCAAGTTCCATTCTGCTGATTATTTAAAATATCTTGGAGAAGAAGTGGTTGAATGGTCTTATGTCAAGATACCGTATCTTAAGGATATCGGATTTAAAGGTCTGGTTGATGGGACAGATTCTGGTCTTTATCGGGTTGGCCCTTTAGGAAGATTAAATGCGGCGGAGGGAATGGCAACACCCAAAGCCAATGAAGAATATAAAATGATGTATGATACTTACCAAACCAAACCGGTCACAAATACTCTGGCATTCCATTGGGCAAGACTGATTGAGTTGTTGTGTGCAACCGAACGGGCATTGGAATTATTGAATGACCCGGAAATTACAAATACCAATATCCGAAATATGAATTTCAAACATCAAACAACCGGTATCGGTGTGGTCGAAGCCGCACGCGGAACTTTATTTCATCATTATGAATTGACCGAAGACCGGTTGGTGAAAAAAGTCAATATGATTGTCGCAACCACTAATAATAATGGGGTTATCAATATGTCGGTGCGCAATGCGGCACGGGAACTAATCAGAAACAATAATATAACCGAAGCCAAAAAAGCAGATGGAATATTAAATACCATCGAGATGTTTTTCCGTGCGTATGACCCATGTATTGGCTGTGCATCTCACACTTTTGGTTCAGTCCAATTACAAATAGACATTTACGATAAGAATAAAAATCTCATTAAATCAATTAAGAATTAGTTATTACGCTAACTGATTACTCGCAGATAAGCGCAGATAAAAAAAGGATTAGTAAGAAGAAAGAATCTGCGGAAATCTGCGTCCAATAAATTATAGAATATGAATTACCGGAAAGGTATTTCAGTTATAACACTATTGCTTTGTGATGTTATAACAATAATTGTTGCGTATATCATCGCCTATTTTTTAAGAACTCCGATTCTATCCGTTGCTTTCATAGAAATTACTGCATCACTGCCTTTTCAGATTTTCATCTTAAGATTTTATCTGGTTATTCCTTACATTGCAATCATTGCTTACGAAGAATTATATAATAAGCGGTTTGAATTTTGGGAAGAGACAAGATTGCTCTGGAAAAGCAATCTGATTGCCACAGCAATCGTGATGATTATCCTTTACATCACAAAAGGGTTTCTTGTATCAAGAGCAATCGTCTTAATTTCATTTGTCATTAATCTGATATTATTGCCAGTACAAAGAAACATAATCAAGAAAATTTTATTTCGCTTGCATTTATGGACAAAAAACATTTTGATAATCGGTTCAAAAACAATTCAAGAACAATTACAAAAACAATTCTTAAAACATCCGACACTTGGTTATAAACAAGGTGCTTATCTTGAGAGTATTGATGATTTAGAAAGAAAATCCTTGAATAAAATCGTCAGTGAGCATAAAATTAATGGAATTATTGTTGATGCTCAGATTATTAACCAAACAAAAATTTTAAAAATTTATGAGCAAGCCGAAGGCAAAGTCGAGGATTTTTTTGTTATACCAGCATTAACTCAATTGCAGGCAGCCGGAGTTGAAATTGAACAAATGGAAAACATCCTATTAATGAAATACCGGCATAACTTGCTTCGAACAGAAAGCAGAATCGCCAAACGGATTGTTGAGTTGCTGATTGCAATTATTGCTTTTATTGTATTAATTCCGGTATTTCTAATAATCTCGCTCTTAATAAAATTATCGTCGCAAGGACCGGTATATTTTGTACAGGAAAGAGTTGGTAAAGATAACAAATTATTTAGATGTTATAAATTTCGAACTATGTATCTTGATGCGCCGGCACGTTTGGAAAAGTTACTTAAGTTATCACCAGAAGCAAAAATGCAATGGGATAAATACTTGAAAATTCCTAATGACCCGAGAACAACTTCAGTCGGAAAGTTTTTAAGAAGAATCAGTTTTGATGAACTACCGCAATTATGGAATGTCATCAAAGGTGAAATGAGTTTGGTTGGACCAAGACCGTATTTATCTAACGAAGTTGAGAATTTAAAACAAGAGATGGTGATAATTTCCAAAGTGACACCGGGTTTGTCTGGTTTGTGGCAGGTTTCAGGACGCAGTCATTTATCGTTTGAGGAACGCATCCGGTTAGATGAATACTATGTGAAAAACTGGACAATCTGGCTTGATTTGGTTATCTTAATCAAAACAATAAAAGTTATGTTTAGTACACAAGGAGCATACTAACCGTGAATTTTAAATTTCAAATTTTAAATTTCAAATTTACGATAATCGTTCTAATTATGATTTTTTCATTACATGGTGAGCAGTGGAAAACATATACCAACACGAATTTTATTAATGATGTAATAGGGGATAGTGCAAATTTATATTGTGCGACTAACGGTGGTTTTACTGTATTTTCCAGATATGAAAAGAAATTTACAGATATTTATACGAATGTTGACGGATTATCAACAAATCGAATTAATTGTTTACTCTTGGATAAATTCAATCAAGTTTGGTTAGGCACCGGAAAAGGAATTGCAGTTTATAATCCATCATCTCAAGAAATAAAAACATATGACCAAAATGAACTGAGGCACAGTGTCATTACTTGTCTTGCCCGTGCTGGCGATACGATTTTGATTGGTACTAATAACGGTATTACTGTTATTAATACAAGAGGTACTTTGACATTTACTGACGATGTTATACTGCCAGTCAATTATCCATCCGGGTGTTCACCCAAAATATTTTCAATCGGAATTGGCAATGATTTTTGGGTTAGTGCTTGTCCAGGAATAGTAAAACTGAACCGAAACCTGCAAACATCTACAATCTATGTTCATCCGTTCGGTGATTCAGTTAAAGCAATGACTTTTATATCTGATACATTGTATATTGCCAGTGAAATAGGTTTAGCACGATTTGATGGAACTGATTTCACACCGATACTCAACTATCCAGAAAATCGAGTAGTGTTTGATTTAAAATATATTGATAATAAATTATATATTGCAACAACTGGTGGGCTTATTCAATATGACTGGTCAAATGCATATTTCATATTGAATGAATACACAAGAAAAATATTTACATCAGATGGTTTATGGCTGGGAATGGGTGGGCTAAGTTGGTTTGGTAGTGGATTAAAGCATTATTATGAAGGTATCTGGTATAGTTATCAATCATCCGGTTTAAAATCAAATAATGTCAGTTGTGCAGTCTTTGATAATTACAGTTCTATTTATGCTATACACTATCCAACCCAGACTTATAATTTCAAAATTGTAAGTTATAAGAAGAGTACTGAAGACTGGCAATATCTTAGTGATACATTAGTTGATAGTTATTTTGCAGTTGCTGACAATAATAATAATATTTGGTTTGGACATTGGTCGCTAAACAGCGGTTTGAGCCGATATAATCCACAGAATAATGAATGGCAAATAAAAACCTGGAATGGCTTTCGTGGTGTGATTGGCGCATTGGGCATTGATAACAATGATACAAAATGGACTTATAATCAATATAATACGATTATTGCCTTAGATAGTGCTGGTGCTGAAATGGAATTCTCAATACCCGGACTTTCCCGCCCGGAACAACCTGGTTATGAGTTTGCATTCGACCAAGATAATCGAGTCTGGCTTGGTTTTTCCGGTGGTCTGGTAATGATTGATTATAATAATACATTGTTTAATGTCAGCGATGACAATTACCAGATTTATCCATTTCAGGAGATAACATCGGTTGCAATAGATGCAAATAATCAGATATGGTGTGCAAGTACCGAAGGTATTCTGAAATTAGAGAATAATTCTCTGTACATTTTTGATACGACCCGGGTCAAACGAGTAAAATGTGATGATTGGGGTAATGTCTGGTTTTTGACCATAAATACACTGTTAAGATATAATATTTACACTAAACAATGGAAGCCCTATACACAAGAAAATTGCAAAATAATACCGAATATTGATAATGACGATAAATTTTATCGTTGGTTATATATTGATAAAAATAATGGATGTTTATTGATTGCAACGAAAGAAGGTATCAGTCAATTTAATTATTCAGTCTCAGTATCTGAGTCGTTATCACAAATTCGAATATATCCGAATCCGTTTATTGTTAAAGAACATCAGATAATGACCTTCGACAATTTGCCACAAAACAGCAAGATTAAAATATATTCAATCGAAGGAAAGTTTATCATTGAACTTGCAGTCAATAAAAACTTCGGTGGCGTAAGGTGGCAACCGAAAAATTTATACTCGGGTATATTCTTGGCAGTTATTAAGACCGATAAAAAGACTCAGATTGCTAAGTTTGCGGTTATTCGTTAAACTCGTCTAATTCGTCGTTGCTATTGAATTCTTCATCATCCTGCTCTTTATTTTTACACTCATGATAATCAGGACATTCCGAACAGCAATCTTCTTGGTGTTTATCTAATTCCTGACATTCGTCATAATAAGGACAGATGTCACAACACATCGTTCCTCCCTAAATGAATAATGATGATTTTCTTATTTATTAACATAAATACTATTTCTTCGTATTTTTCTTTTTACCAATAATATTTTTTGGTTTTGTTTTTTCTTCTTCAGGTAAGTCCATGCACGAATCAAAATATTTGCATTGCGGACAACAATCATCTCGCAATTTGGTTTTGCTTAAACAAATTTCATAGCCCGAACACGCGCGACAACACATTTTGTAATTTCCTTATATTATGCATTTACTATAAATAATAATTCTCTCAATACTTCGGCAACTGAGCAAGCATATGCCATATTGGACGATGCCATTGGATTGTATTCGACAATGTCACAACCGACAATATTCAATTTGCTCATTTTTTTTATGCTTACGAATAATTCATGAAAAGTTATTCCATTGGGTATTGGGGTTTGAACTGCTGGCATCATTCCGCAATCTATGACATCAATGTCCAGAGTCAGATAGCAGGGTTTTGTCCCAATCTGTTTTATTATCTTATCAAGATGTTTAACTACATTAAATAGATATTGATTTTTATTCTGAATTGGTCCGGTAACAGAACGGAGTCCAAGTTGAAAAATATTTTTTGACGGTATAATTTCGGAAATCCGCTTGATGACCGTGGCATGGCAAAATTTTTCTCCATAGAGTTCATCTCGGGTATCCGGATGGGCATCGAGTTGAATTGTATTAAGGTTTGGATATTTTTTGATAAATTCGGAAATAATCGGAAAGGTAATAGTATGTTCGCCACCAAGGCAAACAACTTTTTTATTATTTTGAATATGAGTAGAAACTGCGTTTTGTATTTGACGGAATGTTTGTTGAATACTAGAAAAAGTCAATGATAAATCACCTGCATCATAAATTTTAAGATTTGATATGTCTTTATTAAAATAAGGACTATAGGTTTCGATATTCTGAGTAGCAATCCGAATTTGGTTGGGTCCGAAGCGACAACCGGGCATAAATGAGCTGGAACGGTCCAACGGAACACCTACAACAATAATTTTTGCCTCTTTTATTGAAGCAGTCGCAAATTCTAAAGCCATTTTGATTTTCTCTCCATTATATTTTACAATTACTGATTCATTTATTTCTATATTTGGCAAGATTAACAAAATATACAAAATTGTCAAGAGTTTTATTAAAATTTTTTACAACAAAGATATTGTGATGAAAATAACTTGACTTTATTATTTAAATAGTTATCATAATGAGGTGATATTTGAAACTGGATTACAATTAAATCAAGATTTTTTAATTCACGGAAAAAATAATATATTTAAATTAATTTTTACGGAGGGAATATGGAAGTTTTAGAATCAGGTTCTGGTGAACTGTTTCAGAAACCGGATGTTTTCGGATTTCGGGATTGGGTTCACAAGCATAAAGATAAGACATTAACGCCGAAAATAATGTCCGAACAAGAAGCGGTCGCTAAATTTGTTAAGGACGGTGATTATTTGGGTACTGAACTTTACGGAACCGTTCGTGGTCCGATGTCTTTGACTCGTGAAGTTGTTCGGCAAGGTAAAAAACATTTACGATTAGCCGGACAGGGTATTCACGAAATTGATTTGTTGTTAGCCGCAGATTTAGTTGATACGCTGGATATTACTTATGTTGCCTGGGAGGTTTACGGCATTTCTAATTGTCTAAGACGGGCAGTGGAAAGCGGACGGGTTAAAACAACCGACTGGTCGAACGGAGCAATCACCTGGCGATTCAAAGCTGCTGCAATGGGTGTTCCTTTTTTGCCGACATTATCAATGCTTGGGACTGATACTTTAAAGAACAGTTCAGCAAAGGTTGTCGAGTGTCCGTTTACCGGACAGAAAGTCGCTCTTTTACCTGCCCTACATCTTGATGTTGGATTGATTCATGTGCACCGAGCAGACATATATGGCAATTGTCAGATTGACGGTATTGCAGGTTTTGCATTTGAATTGGCTCGTGCATCTAAGAAACTTATTGTCAGCACCGAACAGATTGTTGATATTGAAGAAATCAGAAAGTATCCAGAACATACAATTATTCCTTATTTCCTAGTTGATGCGGTCGTCCACGCACCTTATGGTTCTCATCCTGGTGAAATGTGTTATATGTACTGGCGGGATGAAGAACATTTGATGAAATATTTAGAAGATTCGAAAGATATTGTTAAAACCAAAGCATACCTTGATAAATATGTTTATGGTGTAAAAAATCACGATGAATATATCAATCTCATCGGAAAAGACCGATTAAAGAAACTGGAACAGCAGATTGGAGGTCGTTAATGCCGGTATATAATGAGACTGAATTTTTGATTTGTGTTGCATCCCGGTTAATGGAAGATAGAACCGTTGCGTTTGTCGGGACCGGTATTCCGATGCTTGCGGCATCATTAGCAAAAAAGATGCATGCGCCAGAATTAGTTGTCGCATTCGAGTTTGGCGGAGTTGGCGCAAGTTTGGATAAGTTGCCCTTAGGGGTCGGAGATTCACGAACTTTTCATAAAGCGGTAATTGCCAGTGGTATCTGTGACGCAATGGAAACAGCGCAAAGAGGATTTATTGAATACGGGTTTTTGGGCGGTGCTCAAATTGATATGTATGGTAATCTTAATACAACCGTAATCGGAAAATACTGGCCGCCTAAAGTCAGGTTACCAGGTTCGGGCGGCGCGAATGATGTTAGTTCGCATTGCTGGAAGACAATTGCTATTATGCGTCAACATGATGTTAAACGGTTTGTAAAAAAAGTGGACTTTTTAACTACTCCTGGTTATTTATCCGGACCCGGGGAAAGAGAAAAAGCCGGACTTCCACCAAATGCCGGTCCGTATCGAGTGGTGAGTAATCTTGGTTTAATGGGTTATGACGATAAAACAAAGCGGATGATGCTTTTAAAAACTAATCCAGGTGTGACAGTCGAACAGGTTGTACGAAATACAGAATTTGAAATGCTCGTTACAGGTAAAATTACGACAATTGAAGAGCCGACTGAAAAAGAACTTGAAATATTACGCCGAGATGTAGACCCGGACAAATTATATATTTAATTATGATAAATGTAAAAGTTGATGGTCCAAAAA
>CAZXRM010000052.1:0-9274 GCA_964642595.1 uncultured bacterium | reverse complement strand
TCTGGTTTAACCGGTTCGGCACGGGGCGGGATGATTTTTAACGGGTTAACCCAGTTTCCATTCTGAAGCAATTCAAAATGCAGGTGCGGACCGGTTGATAAACCGGTTGTTCCGACATAACCAACAATTTGTCCCTGACTGACTCTTCGACCGCTTTTAATTCCAGAACCAAATCTACTTAAATGTCCGTATCTTGATTTGAATCTTTGGCTGTGAGTTATCTCCACAAATCTGCCATAACCACCCTTCCAGCCGGCAAAAGTGACGGTTCCGTCGCCGATTGCCGAAACCGGCGTGCCGGTCGGTGCAACATAATCAATTCCGTGATGGGGTCGGACAATTTTTAATATCGGATGATATCTGCCTGAACTGAAGTAAGAGCTGATATGGGAATATCTCAAAGGTGATTTCAAGAATGCCTTGCGCATTGACTTTCCCTGAAAATCATAATAATCTTTGTTACCTTGTGGGTCAATATAGTAATATCCTGAAAAGTCGCCTATTTGTCCTTGATACCGAACCGCATAAATTCTGCCATAATCAATACAGACTGAATCACAATATTTCTTTTCGACCAGAATAAAAAACGAGTCGCCATTTTGGGTCTCCGTAAAAAAGTCTATCTCCCACGCCAAAATATCTGCATAATTTGCAATCAATAACGGCATCTCATTGATTGCCAGCATTGATTCATATAACGAAGAAGAAATTTGCCCCCTTACAAGTTGTAATTGATTATCAATGACTTTATAACACATCTCAACTGTTATATTTTCTGATTTCAGGCTATTGAAACAGTAAACAATGAAATAGCTTTTTTTATACTCTAATTTTTCCAGCGTATCATTTTTATAGTACACCTTAAATGTATCAAGCAGGTTAAGTGATGTAAATTTGAAACTCATATTTTTAAGTATTTGAATAATCCGGTTTGCAACGGTGTCCGGAATTTCGGCTCGTCGTAAAACACTGCTGAATATCTCGCCTGGTTTTGGTGTATAAATTTTTACATTATAATAATCTTTTATATCTTTTTTTTCTTTCTGCGGTACCTTGCATCCCGTTAGAACCAAAACTCCGATAATTAATAAACAAAGAAAAACATATGAAGTTATTAACTTGTGGTTCAAGTGAATTTTATTAGACATTATCCTTTTTCGGTAAAATCTCCTGAATTTTTTTCGTAATTTCATCCGGAGTGTTGTGATTAAGCAAATTGGTTCCGATACCGAGAATTGAACTTCTAAATCTAACATCAATTAATACCGATAATATTTCAATCGTTTTCACTTCCGGATTTATTCTTATAAAATCGCTGTCAATCACATCAAAAAGATTCTGCCAACCGATTGGCAATAGACGCGCCAATGAACCGGAAAATCCAAGATTGAATTGTTTAAAGATATTGGGCACAACATCACGAAAATAATTTATAAACGCCAGTCGGCCGTCAACATTGGCAATAAACCAAACTGACTCTTGATGAAAATCAATCAACATATACATTGTTATATTATTGAGTGCCGACTGAAAATTTTCCTCTATTGGCATTGATGAAACTGCATTGGTATAAAATTGTTTTATTATCTTCTCGTCTTGAAGGATTTTCTGAGCGGCTCCATCGGCAAAAGCATTCTTTATTTTATATGCCGATAAAACCTTATCCATCGCCGCACTGATATGAAATTTTGGCACTTGTTGTAACGCAAGACCGCATCCAAGTTTGGGACTTAGCAAATCGCAATTAATCTCCAGCCACTTATTTTTTTCAATCCGTAATTTATTTGACATCACAATGTTTATTTTATCAAAATCGGATTAAACCGCACTGCTTGCTCCAGGCATTTCACCGCTTCTTTTTTCATTCCTTTATTACGATAGATAACTCCTAAATTATTCCACGCGGCAGCGTGATTCGGATTAATTCGTAACAGTTCTTTGTATATCTTAATACTTGTATCTAATTCTCCTTTTTCATAATAACTTTGTCCAAGATTATAATACGCCCGTTGCGATTGCGGATTTATTTGCAATGTCCGTTCAAAGTATAACACCGCCTGGTCATATTGTTTCCGGTTAAAGTAGATATTACCTAATCCGAAGAATGCCTCAAAATAATTTGGCTTGTATGAAAGCACTTGTTGGTGCACTTCCTCGGCTTTATTAAAATCATTATTTTGTTCATAAGCATAGGCAAGATTATTGAGCGCTTCAATATACGAAGGTCGTAATCCAACCGCTCTCCGCAGAGTTGTTATAGCTGACTGCCAGTCTGATATTAAACAATAAGCAAGTCCCAACAAATGATGATATTCAGCGGATTCTTCATTTATTTCGATTGCTTTCTGGATATAAGGTATTGCCTGTTTCGGACTATTGATTTTAATAAAAATTTGCGCAAGATTGGTATATAAATCCGGCATTGTCGGAATTAACTCAATCGCCTTTTCGTATAATCCCATCGCCTTTTCTAAATCTCTTCCCATCTGAACATACACATCCGCAATTTTGCTATAGGTCAGGGCAAGAAGAAGTAGAAAATTGTAGTGGTGTTTGATTGCCGGTGCCGAGTATGTAATCGGTGAATTGGTTAATGGTTCCCAGTATATTACCTTTTCGGTCGTCACAACCTCAAGAATTAAATTGTTATTTAAATAAACACAGCTATTTTCAAATCCAAACCAGGATAAAATTAGACTGTCCAGTGCGGCAAAAATTACTTCTGCCCCGTTAATCTCGTGTGCTGTTTCCCAGTCAATTTCCAACAGGTCAATCAATAAAAACTTCTTTTCATCTGATTTACGATGCGGAAGCAATTTTAGAATTCGGTCGCGCAGAGTTGACAGAAAAATATATTGGGTACTAAATGAATTTTCATAACGACGATTATCCTGCAATTCCTGAATTTGGGGTAAATTAGCAATTTTGCGTAATATCATGTCGAGTTTTTGTCCGTAGTATTCAAATTCATTACGATTTTTTATACCATATTGTATTAATAAACCAAATGCAAGTGCGGTTGCTGTTCCGAATTCATTCTTGATTGTGTGCAATGCTTTTGTTAATGTCTCGGCATTTCGTTGCATTTTTTGCAGTTCGGTACCAGGACGGAATCCGGGACAAGTTATAATTTCGCTAAACTGCTCAACCATACTTTGCGGTATAATTCCTAATGCCCTTTGCATCAACAAATTTTCTTCCCATTGTGCTAATTCACGAAAACCAAGTCTGCTATGGATAATAATTGCTTCCGCTTCTGCCCTAAGAATTTCAAGATGTTTTTGCATTGGATTTAAGTTAAAAAAATCATAGACACGATATCGGATTAGATAATCATCCTTAATTAATAAAGGACAATTCCAGGAATTTGAGTGAACAAAATCAAATGGTACAACAATTTTATTTAGATGCTTAGCAAATTCAAGAAGTTCATAATCCGATTTCCAAATAACACGTATAAGTTCTTTTTCGATTCGTCCTGTTCGTGATTTTACAGGGTCAGATTTGGAAATCGCTCGATTTTTTTGACTCGTATTAGATGATTTCTCGTCCATATTGCTGTCTCTTTATCAATATCAAATTACTTGTTAATTTATTTCATCATTTCTGCCAGGTTAGTTGACAAATTGCCTTGACGGAATTCCGGGCGGGATAGTATCTTCTGATGAAAAGGAATAGTTGTTTTTATGCCGGATACCAGTGTTTCCTTTAATGCCCTTTCCATCCGCACAATTGCTTCTTCACGATTTCTACCCCAGGTAATAATTTTAGCAATAAGTGAATCGTAATACGGTGCAATTGTATAACCCCCGTAAATATGGGAATCAACTCTTACTCCTGGACCAGCTGGTAATCTCAATTCGGTTATCTTGCCCGGCGTAGGCATAAAATCTTGCTCTTCGTCCTCAGCCGTTATCCGACATTCAAGTGCATTACCGAGCGGTGTGATAAAATCTTCTTTGTTGAAAACCAGTTTTTCGCCACCGGCAATAATAATCTGTTGTTTGACTATGTCAACACCGGTAATCGCTTCGGTTATCGAATGTTCTACCTGAACTCGTGTATTCATCTCCAGGAAGTAAAACTCTTTATTCGGTGTTGCTAAAAATTCCATTGTTCCGGCATTTTCATATCCGATTGCCTGCGCTCCTCTAACCGCCGAGTCACATAACATTTTTCTAATTTTTGCATCTAATAATGGTGATGGTGCTTCTTCAATCAATTTTTGATGCCGTCGCTGAATTGAGCATTCCCGTTCAAACAGGTGAATTGTATTGCCGAAAGAATCCGCAAGAATTTGCACTTCGATGTGGCGTGAATTATCCAGGTATTTTTCAACATAAACCCGTTCGTCGTTAAAACTTGCTTTTGCTTCGGCTTGAGCCAGCCGGATACCGGCTTCTAGGTCTCTTTCTTGTTTAATAATCCGCATCCCTTTGCCGCCGCCGCCGGCCGCGGCTTTGATGATAATCGGGTAACCAATCTCTTCACCGAGTTTTCTGACTTCTTTTATTGATTCGATTGCACCATTGGAACCAGGCAAAACACTAAGCCCTGCTTCTGCCATTTGCTTGCGAGCAACCAGTTTATCGCCCATCATACGAATCACAGACGATTTTGGTCCGATGAACTTGATATTGCACGATTCACACGCTTCGGCAAAATCCGGATTTTCCGCTAAAAATCCATACCCAGGGTGAATTGCATCACAACCCGTAACCTCGGACGCAGAAAGAATTCTTGTAAAATTTAGATAACTTTCTTCGGCTAAAGCACCGCCGATACAGACTTTTTCATCTGCCAGTTTTGTATGCAATGCATCTCGGTCCGCATCTGAATAGACCGCAACTGATTTAATTCCGAGTTCGTAACAGGCGCGAATTATCCGCACTGCTATTTCACCGCGGTTTGCAATCAGTATCTTCTTAAACATATTTTTAACCACAGACTTTTTGCCACGAATAAACACGAATTAACACTAATTTTCTCATTTGTATCTTTTTATTTCTTATTCGTGTCGATTAGTGTGCATTCGTGGTTAAGTTTGCTAATTTGTGGTTTCATTCGCAGTTATCCGACTCTCTCCACATAGGTGTTGGTTCTGGTATCAATCTTGATTTTTGTGCCGACCGATATAAAATACGGAACGGATACGACAAGTCCGGTTTCCAGTGTCGCCGGCTTTCCGCCGCCAGTTGCAGTATCACCTTTGTAATCTGGTGATGTTTCGGTAACCGTCAAATCAACAAATGTCGGCACTTCCATTGTTAATGGTTTGCCGTCAATATAAAGAATATTTACTTCAAGATTTTCCGTAATGTAATTGATTTTATCACCTAAAATATCTTTGGATAAAGCAAACTGGTCATAGTGTGCCATATCCATAAAATTATAGTGCTCGCCGTCGTTATAAAGATACTGACATCGTCTGCGTTCGACTTCAACTTCCTCAAACTTTTCATCGGACGAAAGATTTTCTTCAACCACGCGCCCGGACAGCAGATGCTTGAACCGGGTGCGGACAAACGCTCTTCTCTGTGCAATCTTCACACGCTCGTATTCGATAACTTCCCAGACATCGTTTCGAAACCGCACCAATAATCCGCTATGAAAATCATTTGGTGTAATCATAGTTCAATTAACTCCTTTGGACTTTTCGTCAATATTTCACAACCTTGACTTTCAACCACTACTAAATCTTCAATTCTTATGCCAAATTCACCCGGCAGATAAATCCCCGGTTCAACCGTCACGGTCGTGTTAACTTGTAAAATATCTTTGCTTTGCGAAGACAAAGTCGGCACTTCGTGAACCGCAATGCCGACTGCGTGTCCTAAACCGTGACCAAAATAATCGCCAAAACCTTTTTCCTTGATATAATTTCGGGCATAGCCGTCAATCTCGACCGCTTTTTTACCCGCACTTACTTTTTCTTCGGCTATTCTTTGGGCAGTTAGGACAATTTCATAAACTTGCCTGAATTTTTTTGATGCATTACCCATTACGACTGTTCTCGTCATATCCGCGCAGTAATTTTGATACTTGGCGCCGATATCAAAAACAATTGAATCACCAACTCTGAGTTTTTTATCAGTTGGCTGGGCATGCGGCAGAGCACCGCGCTCACCAAAAGCGACAATCGTCGGAAATGCGATACCACCTTGCTTGGTAAACTGGTAATCAATCTCCGTTGCTAAGTCCTTTTCTGTTACTTTTGGCTTTATCAATTTAAGCACATTAGCAAAAACCTTATCGGTTATTGACACTGCTTTGCGTATTCTGCGTAACTCAATAGAGTCTTTTGTAATCCGTAAAGTTTCGATAACTCCTTCGGTCGGTACTAATTTAACTTTACTTTTTAATTGCTTTTTGATTGTCTCAAACCGGCCATAACTGAGGTTATTTTTCTCGAAACCCAATTTGTTCACACCGGTTAAATCTGCTACCGGAAATTCACTATAAAGATTTCGATTCCAGATTTTAACATTACATCCGACGATTTCCTGTTTGGTTTGCTCTTTATATCGGAAGTCAGTATAAAAAATTGGCGGGTGGTTTTTGGGGACAATCAGCATGCCGTTTGAACCGGTGAATCCAGACAGATACAACAAATTTGCCGGGTCAGTTACTAAAAACGCATCAACCCCAATTAATTTAAATGTTGATTTGAATGTTTCAATCCGTTTATTCATAAAATTCCTTTGCCACGCTGCTCAAAATATTTTTGAGCAAAACGAATACAATTAACTATTTTACTTAAAGAAAAACTTATGTCAACAATAAAATGGTTAATTTATAATATTCAGTATAATATTGCAATTAATTACACAATCGGTTGAAAACCGGGAATAAACTGTCGAATTAACCAGATATTTGTTTTCAAATGGTCGGTAATTTTATTGGTTTTGATTACTAACGGCTCGCTCTGTCCTTTACCGCGAAACCGGCTTAATGCCAAGAAAATACAGACCTGGTCGGCCAGGTGATAATCAAGTACACAGTCTTTTGCCAGAAGATATGTTTTATATTCCTGATACACTTCAGTTGCGACCGTCTCGGCTGGTTTTCCCCGTTCTCCCAGCGAACAAAACCCAACTGTTATGTTTTCAAATTCTGCTTTCAAGAAAAGATAAGTTCCCGGACAGTTTGCCCGGACCTCCTCATTTTTCCCTTCGACTTCGGTCAGAGGGAAATCATTTTTGATTAGTTTAATAAAATGATTTCTTTGCCGCTCGGCGATAATAATCGGCAGATTGGCAACCTTTGAAGTCAATGTTAATTTTTTTATCGCTCCCCTCTCCACCACTGAACTCAAAATCTGAATATTCGGATTTGTGTTGAAGTTGATAACAATTTCTCCTCGACCAACCGGGAAAAATCCGTATTTAATCAATTTGGCATTTAATAAATTTCCCGAGCGGTTAATACAAGGAATTAGCACTTCAGATAAGTAATCGAACGGCGGACTATAAGAAACATGAGTTCCACCTTTTATTGTCACCTTGCTTTTAGTATTCAGAAGAACCGGTAAAATTGCCTGTGCAACCAAAGTTACGGCACCGGCACTTCCCTGTTTTTCCGCAATATTAAATTCATATTCATTGGCAATAACATCTTGAGGATTGAATATTAAATTAGTTGAACCGAATTTAGCACCGATGACTTCCGCGTTGCAAATTTTTGCAACTGCATTAACTGCAGTAAGATGTTGTGGTAGTAAACCGGGTCGGTGACGACCTTTTCGGATATTGAATATCTCAAACGGTGTTTTTAGGCACGCAGAAAGCGAAAGGGCGGTGCGCAGAATCTGGCCACCGCCCTCACCATAAGAGCCGTCAATCCTTATCATAGATAAGGAAATTCTAAATCCGAATATCTAAATCCGAAACAATATCTAATTACCAAAATTCAAGTATTCTAAATTGTTTTGAAATTCAGATTTAGAATTTTGAATTTGTTTAGGATTTCGTATTTCGAATTTCGGATTTGCTTCATTTATTTCATTCGGTCTGCAAGTTTCTTAAGAACTTCGGGTAGAGTTGTATATTCCATTTCGGCTAAAGGCAGACGATGCGGTTCGAACGGACCGTGGGTACGCATAAAGTTGGCAATTTTATTTGCCTGTTTGCGGGCATAATCATAAGATGGGTCATCAAACATATCTCTTGGACCAACCAGCATACCGTCCGAAACCTGGAACCCAAAAGCAATCACTCTTGGCGGGCCATCGAATCGGGTCGGGTTTGCTTCTTTCTGAGAAGTCGGCATCAGAGGACCATAATGCGAACCACGCATCCAACCCGTAACTAAATGCGGAAATGCGAATGGCTCTAAAATTTCGCCCATTGCCGGCAGACCAGATTGACCGCGCACAATTAACACTGGGTCATCTTTACCGACATATTTACCCGCGATTAAAAATAATTTCTGAGTCGAGCTTGATGCTGCAATTTCTCCTTTTTTGGTGTAGATTGCTTTGATGATATAATTTTCAGCTGAGCCGATTAACACTAACAGGTCATACATCTCGGCTGGAGTTGAGAGTTTGAAATTTTTATCTTTTTTAATATCGTGTACTTCAAAAGTGAAACCGTCGTGCATTGATGGGTCAATAATCAAACCGATTGTATTGAACGGGTCTGCGAACATTTTGAAAAGCGGGAAATTCCAGGCGCCTGGTGCGCATTTGTCGCCCATAAATACAATGATTGGTTCGGATTTACGCTCTGTAATTTCCATTTCCGCAACGCCCGGTCCCATACCTTTGACATTACCGGAAAATGCATCAGCCAGCATATCCTGACCTGCGCCGTAGAGTTTCATTTTCTTGGCAAGTTCGGTACCTGCTTCAAAAACACTCCACGCTAAACCGTGGACTTCTTTTGAATCATAACCCTTGTAATGGGTCATAATTAACTCTAAATCATCACCGCACGATGTAACGCAAAAGTCACGCAGAAGTTTATTCTGCTTTGCTTTCTCAAGCATTGATTCAGCTTTTTTCAAGATGTCCGGATGCGAAGACGAATGTCCGACATATCCGCCGATATCGGCTTTAATCACCGAGATTGTTACTTTCTGAGCAGGTTTAACTGCTGCAGTTTTTTTCATTTCTTTCATTTATATCCTCCGAAATAAAGATATTTAAAATTTAGACCATATCTCTTGTTGGTTCGATTTATACCGTATTTTTGATTGGCTAACATCAAACCTAATAAATAAAGGTCATTCTTACTTCTCTATTAACTAACATATAATTATATAAGCATACCAT
>CAZXRM010000051.1:2951-9358 GCA_964642595.1 uncultured bacterium | reverse complement strand
GCTATGTTGCTAAATTGCTATGTTGCTATGTTGCTAAATTGCTTTTTCAATGCGGGGTTGACCTCGCCTTATTTTGCCATTATATTAATATTATGAAATATTTGATGACAATTTTAATTGCGGTGTCCGTATTGAGTGCAGTCGCAATGCCGTTTTCTAATGTCAAAGCCAAGTATGATAAGATTAATACAATCCAGGGAACTTTTACTCAGACGCTCTGCTCTTCAGAACAAGGCACCTGTCAGCAGTTTGAAGGCAAGTTCTATATCGCCAAACCCTATTATTCAAGATTAGAAGTGACCAGTCCGGAAAAGCAATTAATTATCACGGACAGCGCCAGTTTTTACATTTATCTGACGGACAAGAAAAAAGTTTATGTCCAGCCGGCAAGCGCGGGCATTAACTTTTTTAAGATATTTGAAATGCTTTTGGCCGATACCGCACGATTTGCATTGACCGCGCAGGATGACCAATATTATACCTTTCAATCGAAAAACGATTCATTAAATCAATACACTTCGGGTTTTGAAGATATGAAGTTCGTTATCAATGGCAAGACTAATTTAATCGAGCAATTTTCTTATGTTGATTACAGCGGTAACGAGACCTCTTTTGAATTATCCAAAATGAAAATCAATGAAAAACTCGCATCCAAACTATTCAAATTCACAATTCCCAAAGATGTCGAAATAATACAATAGAAAAATGAGCCACGAATACACACTAACAGACACGGATACGAAGTGTAGGTGGAGTGAAACGACACCAATATAACATGCAAAAGAATAATTCGCGTTAATTCGTGGCAAAAAAACAATGATAGTTAAGAGTGGTGATTATTGTTTTGCCTGCGGTAAAGATAATCCGATTGGGTTAAAATTAAAGTTCACGCCTATCCCCAATGGCGTGCAAAGTCAATTTACTCCGTCGGCTGAATACGAAGGTTTCAAAGATATCATTCACGGCGGGATTGTCGCAACGCTTTTAGATGAAGCGATCGCCTGGGCTTGCCGAATTTGTGGTGCGGACGCGGTCACTGGAGAAATTACGGTTCGCTATAAAAAACCATTAGTCACCGGCAAACCAGTTACGATTATCGGTATTGTTGATAAAAATAAAGGCAAACTGCTTTTAGGGTCAGCGTATATCAAAAACCAAAATGGTGAACTGATTGCGACTGCGAGTGCGAAGATGGTGCGTGTCGAATCATAAAACGCTACAAGTAACTCAAAACTCAAATGTCAAAACTCAAAAAGAATGACGCTATTGTCTTTGCGAGGGCGTTGCGAATGCAACCCCGTGGCAATCTCCATTTGATATTCAAGAAGATTGCTTCGCTAACGCTCGCAATGACATTGTTGCTGTCAGTTTTGAACTTTGAACTGTGGCTTTGCACTTTGAGTTCTGAACTTTGAGTTATTCTATGACCGTCTCTCTCATCTCTCTCGGCTGCCCCAAAAACCTCGTTGACTCTGAAATAATCTTAGGCAATTTAATCAAAGCAAATTTTCAACTCACCGCTGACTGGAAAAAATCGGATGTCGTGATTATCAACACCTGCGCCTTTTTACAATCTGCGGTCAAAGAAGCCGAGCAATGGATTCGCAAAGCGATTCTCTACAAGAAAAAGGGTAATATAAAAAAGATAATCATCGCGGGCTGTCTATCGCAAAGATACAAAGATTCAATATTATCAAAATTTCCAGACATAGATGGAATCATCGGCATTGACGATATCTCAAACATAAACAAATTTCTTGTAGGGCAGGGCTTCAGCCCTGCGAATAAAACAAGCACCCCTAAAGGGCTGCCCTACATTTCAGAAACAATATATAAAACCCCAAAATATTTACACAATTGCGAGACTCCCCGTCTGCTCACAACCAATCATTATGCTTATTTGAAAATCGCTGATGGTTGTGATAATTATTGCTCATATTGCCTGATACCGCAAATCCGCGGACGCTTGCGCAGCCGAAAAATTGATGATATTATGCAAGAAGCAAAGAATCTTGCCCAACAAGGTGTCAAAGAACTTATTCTGATTGCACAAGACACGACTCTGTACGGAAAAGATATCTATAATAAACAATCGGATTGCAACCGTCATTGCGAGCGACCGAAGGAAGCGCGGCAATCTCTCAATCAACAATATGAAGGAGATTGCTTCGAGGTTGCATTCGCAACGCCCTCGCAAAGACACACTCAAGAAGTTAGTCTCGTAAGACTATTAAAACGACTGGTTAAAATTAAAGACATCGAATGGCTCAGAGTGCTTTATACACACCCGGCTCATTGGACTCGTAAATTGATTCAGGCATATAAAGACAATCCCAAAATCTGCCGGTATGTTGATTTGCCATTACAGCACATCTCGAATAAAATGCTGGCTCTGATGAATCGCCCTTATACCAGAATTGATGTTGAGAAACTATTATCTAAACTAAAGAAAATTCCGAACATCGCAATCCGCACCAGTTTTATTGTTGGTTTTCCTAACGAGACCGAAAAAGACTTTCAAGAATTATTGAAATTTATTAAAGACCAAAAATTCACTCATCTCGGCTGTTTTACTTATTCCCGAGAGCAAGGAACCGTCGCTTATAATTTACCCAATCAAATTCCAGCCAAGATAAAAAAAGAACGGTATAATGCAATAATGGCCGCTCAACAAAAGATTTCTCTAAAAAGAATGAAGAGTTTTGTTGGGAAAAATTTGCAAGTAATGATTGATAGTCCAAACTCCGATGTCACTCTGAGTCGAATGACGAAGGGTCTTTATTATATTGGTCGCACCGAATTTGACGCACCCGAAATTGACGGTGTTGTTTATGTGACATCTTATGTCACGCCACACTCTGTCATTCTGGACGCGAAGCGTTGCGGAAGCGAAGCGACGCACCAAGCGAAGAATCTCAAACTCAAACCCGGCGATTTCATTAATGTTAAAATCACCTCTGCCCAACCCTATGCGATATATGGAACCACGGATTAAGCGGATTTCCACGGATTTTTCTTCTAATCGGTCTAATCCGTCAAATCCGTAATTACAGGAGAAATTATTCAGTTAAAAAGTTTTTATATATTTATTTCCCGGCAGTTGTTTGATAAGACCCTTTATTTCCAGAGACAATAACTGCGGTAAAAGAACTTCAATCTTCTCATTTAAACTTTCCGTCATCTGGTCTGGATATAGAGGTTCAGAACTCAGAATATCCAGAATCCTTTGCTCGATTTCGCTGACCGGCGTCTCTCTTCTCTCTTTTCGTTCAAAGGCAATTTTCAGTTCACTGCAAATATCGTCAATTGAAGTTACTGGCTTTACCCCATCTTTGATTAGACGATTTGTGCCTTCGCTCGTCTTTTGATTGATTGCGCCGGGCACGGCAAAAACTTCGCGTCCCTGGTCAATTGCCCAGGTTACAGTATTTAACACTCCGGATTTTTCTGATGCTTCAACTGCCAGCACGCCCAATGATAAACCGCTGATAATCCGGTTCCGTTTCGGGAAGTTCATCGCAAACGGCGTTGTACCTAAATTGAACTCAGACACAACCGCACCATTCTTGCCTATTTCATCGTAATACATTTTATGCTCGGGTGGATAATAAACATCAAGACCGCAACCCAATACCGCGATTGTTCTTGCTTGCACTTTCAATGCTCCAATATGTGCGGCAACATCAATGCCTCTTGCTAGACCGCTGACAATCGTAATGCCGATTTGACCTAATTCACTTGCAAACTTTTCAGCAACCATTCTGCCATACGGAGTCGGCGTGCGAGTTCCGATTACTGCTAAAGCTTTCTCGTCTTCTTGTCTGATTTCACCGCGGATGAACAAAACCGGTGGTGCGTGCGAGATGTTCTTTAAGTTTTTAGGATAATCGTCATCAAGATATGAAACTATTTTGACTCCGAATTGTTCGGCTTTTTTAAATTTCTCTTCGGTCGCTTTACTGCGGGAATAATTTTTTATTGCCGATGCTATCTCATTATCAATACCTTTGACTTCTAATAGTTCATCTTTTTTGGCGTCGAATATTGCCTGCGGATTTTGAAATTGTTGCAGTAAATTTTTCAATTTTGCTTCGGTCATACCCGGGATGTCAAACAGATCAATAAATAGATTGTTCATTATTGGATTTCTCTAATGTGTCATTGCGAGGGAGCATAGCGACCGCGGCAATCTCATAATTGTTAAAATAATTAAGTCCTATAACTCTTTGATAAATTCCAGTAACCTATCCACACCCTCACCAGTCTGAGCTGAAATATAAAATGTCGGCAGGTTGATTTTGATTCTTTTCTTTTTTTCCAGTAAATCAATCTTATTAAATACGACAATCTGCGCTTTATCTAAAATTTCAGGATTATACTCTTTGATTTCGTTTTGGATAGTTTGTAAATCTTTTAATGGTTCTTTCTGCGTGATATCAATAATATAGATCAGAATTTTGGTTCGCTCGATATGTCGTAAAAAAACCAGACCCAGCCCTTTGCCTTCAGATGCACCTTTGATAATACCCGGCATATCTGCAACCGTAAATGACTTGCCAAATCTTGTATCGGATTTAACAATTCCCAGATTCGGCGCAAGCGTCGTAAAAGGATAATTGGCGATTTTCGGATGGGCTTGAGTAATTTTGGCAAGCAAGGTTGATTTACCGGCATTAGGCAGTCCGACCAAACCAATATCTGCAATCAACCGCAGGACAAGTTTTAGTTTCTTTTTCTCGCCTTTGGCACCGGTCTCGCGGTTTCTTGGCGCTCGGTTCGTGGAACTGACAAATGAAGCATTGCCTCTTCCACCCCGACCGCCTTGGGCAACTAATAATTTCTGGTCGGGCTCGATTATCTCGCCGATTTTACTGCCGTTTTCAGCATCAAATACATCCGTACCCAAAGCAACCTGAATGAAAACATCATCGGCTGATTTACCATGCTTGTCTTTACCCATCCCGTGCTGACCACGCTGTGCTTTGCAAGAGCATTTATATTCCAAATCAGCCAGCGTTTGCAGACTCTTTCTGCCAATCAGATAAACCGAACCGCCGTCACCGCCATTTCCGCCATTCGGACCGCCAAACGGCACAAATTTTTCCCGCCGGAACGAAACGCACCCGTCACCACCATCACCGGCTGCAACATCAATAATTACCTGGTCAACAAACTTCATTATTTACCGGTGTGTTTTAACTTTCAGTTTCTTTTCAACTGCTCGGATGACCGGTTCCGGTAAGAAATCTTCTAACTTACCACCCATACTTGCAATTTCCTTGACCAGCGATGCGGACAAGTATGCATAGCGCATTGACGCTAGAAAGAAGATTGTCTCGATATCGGGCGCGATTCGGCGGTTGGTCAAAGCCATCTGAAACTCGTAATCAAAATCAGATATTGTCCTCAAACCGCGGATGATTGTGCAGGCTTTTTCCTGCTTAACAAAATCAACCAAGAGTCCGCTGAATGATTTTACCTCAACTCCTTTAATGTCGGCAACAACCGCTTTTACTAATCTCTCGCGCTCGGATAAAGTAAAAATCGGATTTTTCTCTTTGCGCTTTGCGACTCCAACTATGATATGGTCAAATAATTTTCGAGCCCGATTGATAACATCAATATGCCCATTGGTAATCGGGTCAAAACTGCCCGGAAAAACTGCTTTTTTCATTATATCTCCTTATTTAAATATAAATATTAACCGCTGAGCACGCGGAGAACGCGGAGAAAGAAAACTCTGTCTTCTTTGCGACCTCTGCGTTAAATACTGCACTGTTGATTAATCTTTGCATAATATGGTTATTATGGTATCACTATATTCTTTCTTCTTGAATAACTTCAAATTTTCTGGAATCGAAAACATTTCTTTCTTATGATGTTCGATTACAATAATCCCTTGTTTTCTTAACATCTGATACTTGCCGATTTTTATTATTACCGGTTCGATTAATCCTTTATTATATGGTGGGTCTAAAAAAATAATATCGAACCTTTCATCTTTTATCTCATCCAGTGCTTTGCTCGCATCCATCGGTATAATCTCTGTTTTATCATATAAGTCCGCTAAATTTTCCTTGAGATATTTCAGGGTTGACCGGTCGTTCTCGATAAAAACTGCTTTTCCCGCACCACGCGACAACGCTTCAATACCCATTGCGCCACTTCCAGCAAAGATATCTAAAACTTGCGCATCCGTGAAAATATCTGGGAAATTAGCCGTGATTACATTAAATATCGCGCTGCGCACTTTGTTGGTAGTCGGTCGTAAAATGCTTTTGGCGTATTTATTTTGCTTATTCTTCATACTTCCCACAATTATCCGCACTTTTCAATATTATCAATATTATTTTATTATGTCAACCCCGCATCGAAAACGCAATTTAGCAACATAGCCAATAGCATAT
>CAZXRM010000051.1:0-2851 GCA_964642595.1 uncultured bacterium | reverse complement strand
CTTGACAAATGCGTTTTATCACCGATAATAAAATGATAAAAATGCGAAACTTTTTGCGTAATTTTTTAACTAATCTGCCCTTTATAATCTTTGCCATTATCCTGGCGATTTCGGTCTGGGTTATGGCGCAATTATTGAGAACACAAACTATCAGTCTGACCGTGCCGATTCAAATTACAAACTTGCCGGACGATATGGTCGTAACTAAAATGAATACCGACATCGTCAAAACGACATTACAGGGCAAAGGTTATGACTTCCTGCAATTCTATGCCAAGCCACCAATCTATCAAATTGACTTATCATTGGTGCGGCTCGGCAATAATCGAATTAAATTAGCCCCGGATGATTTAATCGTGTCCGCGCCCGTGCTTTTAAAATCAATCGCGCCCGAATTCTCAGAAATCACAATTGACCAGTTAGAATCAAAACAAGTTGTCGCAATCATCCCGCACCGGATTGAACAGAAAGGTTTTTATATCACGGAAATTACCTACCAGGATTCGATAATTTTATCCGGACCCGAACAATCAATGCGGTTTGTCAAAGATATTTCTTCCGAATCATTGTTTATCAGCAATTACTCAACTGCGCCAATCAGAAAAAAACTCAAACTCGTTGTTCCCGACACCAATTTATATAAAGTTACACCCGAATCAATCTTAATAACTGCAATCGTTGAAAAAGAATCAACCCGAAAATTTTATGATGTAACCGTAAAAATTTCGCCAACTGACCAGGATGTAACATTAAAACCAAAAACCGCAAGCATTACTCTGCGCGGTGCAAAAACTCTGATTGATTCCTTAAAAACTAGTGATATCAAAGTCAATATTAACACTTCCAAAATGACCATTGGTGAATATGCCGTGCCTGCGGAAATCAGTCTGCCTAAAGGAATTTTCTTAGTTTCCTGCGAACCGAAAATGTTTGAAATTAAAATCCGATAGCAAAAATGCCACAGAGGCACAGAGCACACCGAGAAATATATTTTCTGTTACTACTTACTCTTTACTTCTTACTAATTTTCCCTCGCTCCTCGCTACTCGCTACTCGCTACTTATTATGATATTCTTAGGCATCGAAACTTCCTGCGACGAAACCGGAGCAAGTGTTGTTAATCGGGAGTTGGAAAATAATAAACCCAGATACGAAATTCTCTCCAATATCGTCTCGTCTCAGTATGTCCATTCCAAATTCGGTGGTGTTATACCCGAACTCGCATCGCGCGCTCATATTCAGTTGATTGTGCCGATTGTCCGGACTGCTTTGGAAGTAGCAAAAATTGATTATGCTGATTTAGACGGCATTGCGGTTACTTATGCGCCGGGTTTGGTCGGCTCTCTTCTGGTCGGGCTCTCATTTGCCAAAGCATTATCTTTAAGTCTTAATAAACCATTTATCGGTGTTAATCATCTTGAAGGCCATATCTTTTCTTTATTTCTATCTTATCCCCAATTGCGACCGCCTTTTTTGGCACTGATTGTCTCAGGCGGGCATACGGAACTTATGATAATCAAAGATTATTGTTCTTACGAAACTTTAGGTTCGACGATTGACGATGCCTGCGGTGAAGCATTTGACAAAGTTGCCAGAATGCTCGGACTTGCTTATCCGGGCGGTGCCTTGGTTGAAAAACTTGCATTAAATGGCAAAAGAAATATTAAATTCCCGGTTCCCCAGATGCCGGATTATGATTTCAGTTTTTCCGGACTGAAAACTTCTGTTTTATATTATGTGAAAAATAATGCTAATCCTAAACTTGAAGACATTGCTCATAGTTTTCAGGAGACCGTGATTGACTTTCTCTTAAAGAAAGTTCAGAAGGCAGTTGACAAATATTCAATAAATCGAATCGGTATTTCGGGCGGTGTGGCAATCAACAATCGCATCCGAGAGCGGTTCCAAGAATTTGGTCAAAAGAACGGTATGCAGTTTTACTTTCCCCAACCCTCGATGTGCACGGACAATGCAGCAATGATAACCGCAGCCGGTATCGAGCGTTTTGCAAGATTCGGTCCTTCACCCCTTTCCCTTTCTGCCGAATCACGAGTCAAACTTCCCAACGATTAATACTTAAAATTCGATTTTTTATCGATTCCCATTCCAAACTACACATCTGAATTTACCTTAGATTTTATGCTTGATTTCACCTGTCATTTGACTCTTGCTGGCTTGTATGTCTTAAAACTGCTTAAAAAGCGTGTAGTTTTGATAGACGATTTTCGATTTGGCAATTTGGATGTTCTTTTTCCAATCAAATTAGCCGTCTAAAAAGCCGTCAAAACCCGAGTCTTTTTACCCGACTTACAAGACCCCCTGCATAAAGGGATAGATACCACAGACGCCAGCCCGTCACTGCACCCAGGCGGGTTATCAGAATTTTGAAACCACGAGATTACACAGATTAACACAGATAAGAACTTAATTTAAACACCGAAATACACCGAAATTCACCGTAAAGAAACATCAATATTCAGTGTTATTCAGTGATGTTCAGTGTTTGATTTAAATCAATCTCTGCGAACTCTGTGTGCTCTGCGGTTAATCTTTATCCCAATATTCAAAGAGCAATCCCCAAACGGGAATTTCAAATGTCTAATTTCTAATTCCTAATTAATGACTGAATGTCAAATGTCTAATGTTAGTGTTTGTCATTTGAAATTTATTCATTTGACATTGATTAGAAATTAGTAATTTGGCATTAAACATTTCTAACATTAGTGTTATTATATCATAAAATAGTGCTTTTGTCAAGTGAAAAATGAAATTTACCGCATTTATTCAGCGTATTGGAACAATAAGTCTCTATTTATTTCCACCAATTTCGATAAGTTTCAATCTACTATTG
>CAZXRM010000050.1:0-9359 GCA_964642595.1 uncultured bacterium | reverse complement strand
CATTTTAGCAGTAAGGTTTGCCAACCCTTCTTTGCCTTGCGGGTCAAACGAACTGCCTGCATAAGAAACCCACCGTATCTCAAACATCGGCAACCGGTCGGTCTGATAAGTCAAAACTTTTAAACCACAATTAAGCGAATCGCGGGCAATCGGCAAAGCATTGGCAAAATTAAAAATTAAAAACCAAAAGCTAAAAACACATATTAAATATCTAAAATTTTTCATATATTTATTCCCTTCTTTTTTTTCTGTGTGAATCTGTGTTTATCTGTGGTTTCATTTCTTTTCTTCCGGCAGCATTGTTACCACTGTTTTATTTTTGATGGTAAAGTATTTATCAATTACTTTTCGCACATCGTCTTTGGTCACTTTCTCGATTCGCGGTTGGTATTCAGTCATATCTTTTAAATCGCTGGTCGCAATTGACTGCCGCCCAATCCGCATTCCCATATCGCGGGTCCGGTCCCGGGCATAAATTTCTCGGGCAATAATATTATTCTTAACCCTTATCATCTCTTCATCGGTAATTGAATCTTTACCCAAAGATTTGACCTTTGCCAGTTCTTCGTAAATTATTCTTTGCACCGAATCTACTAAGTTAGGTGCGGTCGGCATTGCATAAAACTGAAACATTCCCGCATCCCGTTCGATTGAGTTCCAGGCAAAAACACTCAAGGCAAATTGTTTTTCATACACCAGTTTTTTATACAGCCGGGAATATTTGCCCATCGAGAGCAGTGCTTCAAGCATCTCCAATGCATAGAAATCCGGTGAATAAACATCGCAGGTATGATGACCAATCATAATTGCCGGAAACTGCACTTTGCGATAGATTGTCATTCTTTGTTCACCTAATTGTTCAGGTTCAGTAAATGTCGGATGCTTGACCGGTTTCGATTTGATTTTGCCGAAATGTTTCTCGACTTTTTTTAGAGCATCGTTTGGCTCGACTGCGCCCGCAATCACGCAGACTGTATTTGCTGGTTGATAATAAGTATGATAATGATTGATTAAATCCTGACGTTCGATGCGCTGAATTTCTTCCATCCAGCCAATCACCGGATTCCGGTACGGATGCAGTTTATAAGCGAGCAAATCAAACTGCTCCCAGAGCACATCATATGGTTCATTTTCACCCAGCCGTCTTTCTTCCATCACCACTGACCGCTCGGACTGAAATTTCTTCTCGGTTATTTCAAGATTGGTCATCCGTTCGGCGCCGAATTTCAAAGCGGTCTCGTAAAAATCCTTGAATAAATCAACCCAGTAGCAGACATAAAGACTGGATGTAAAAGCGTTGTCTTCGCCGCCCAGCGCATCAACTGCCGCCGAGATTTCTCGGGCTTTGTAATTCTTGGTACCGTCCATATGCTCAAGCAAATGCGAAACACCGGATTTATAAGGCGGGTCATAAACCGCGCCAACATTATACCAGAGTTGGGTTGAAACAATCGGCGTTGCACTATCTACATAAATTAATACCCTCAGACCGTTTTTTAGATAAGTTTCGAACAGCGGTATATCCGTAAATGGTTGTTTTAATTGGCTGGCGCCAAATAAACTGATATAAGAGACAAAAAATATATATAACAAAATTGGCTTTATTTTTTTCATAATTAATATGATAATACCCTCAATTTACTAAGTCAAGCACAATTAATCAACAATATAAATATTGACAAAAACAATTGGTATGTTAAATTATTCATAAATGCGAGGTGTCTATGAAATATAAACTTGTTTTTATATTATCGCTTATAATTATAAATTTTTTATCTGCGCAACTTAATGAATCATTCAGCAATTCATCCTTTCCGCCCGACGGATGGCGAATAATCAATAATGACGGCGGTGCGACCTGGCAACGCAGAACAACGAATTACAACACCGAGCCCGGTTGTGCCGCTTGCTTTTGGAACGAATACGATATAACCAATGATGATTGGTTAATTACGCCTCGTTTATTGGTCACAAGCGGTGATACCTTAAAATTCAATTATCGAACCGTTGACCCGGTTCAAGAAAGCGTTGAGGTGCGATTATCTTTTAACGGTCCACGAATTACGGATTTCACCCGCGTACTCTGGGCAAGAAGAATTAATAATACAAGTTATGCCCAGGCAAAAATATCTTTAAATGCCTATATTGACTCGACGGTGTACATCGCATTTCGTTACCGGGTCCAATATCCACTTCAGCCAATCGGCGTTGGGGTTTATGTTGATGATGTAATCGGACCATCAATTTATCAGTCGCATGATGCCGGTGTAACGCAAATTCTTACTCCAATCGGTAATAATTTTGACAGCATAATCACCCCATCAGTCAAGGTTAAAAACTTTGGTTCATATTTAGAAACAATCCCGGTGGTCTTTAAAATTGACGGCACATCTTATGAGCAACTCGATTCGACAATAATTTTACCGGGTACAGACACCATAGTGTATTTCTCTCCGTGCACTTTAAGTTCTGGTTCGTATAATTCAATCTCATATACAATATTAACTAATGATGATGACCGCTCTAATGATACCTGTCAAAGTAGTTTTATAATTCGCACTTCCAATGTCTGGCAGACTTTGACCCCATTTCCCAAGATTGTTAAAACGACCGGGACAAGTTTGTGTTTTGATGACGACAATCACATTTATTGTCTGCGCGCGTCCGATTCCAGTTTCTATGCTTATAATTTGACCAGCGGAAACTGGGAACACAAAAGAGGTATGCCGATAAAACCCAAATCCGGTCTTGGTCTGGTGTATGGTGGAAATGATACAATTTATGTGATGACCTGCAATAAGAAAGCTTTTTATAAATATTCTATTGCTACAAACAACTGGTCTTTGGCTGAAACATTACCGGTAAAACCAAAATCAAGCACTGGAATTTGTCGGGCTGGTGATTTTATTTACTGTCTGCCGCGCGATTCATTCTTCTATCAATACTCGATTCCGCTGAATACCTGGCAAAGACTTCCTGGCATTCCGGTAAAACTAAAATCCGGCTCAGGTCTGACCGCTGATACATTAGACCACCTTTTTGCTTTGCAGGGAACAAAATATAATTTCTACGCATACGATATTCCGACAAATGCCTGGATGAAATTTGATTCAATCCCAATTAAATTGAAAAAGGGCGCGGGAATGACTTCTGATGGTTATAATGTGTATTGTCTGGCAAGCGGAAAAACCAGAAAATTCTTCAAGCGTAGTCCAGGAGATTATTGGCGGGAAGTCGAATCCGTTCCTTCCAAAGTTAATGGTGGTAGTGCAATCACGTATGCTCAAGGAAAAATCTATTGTCTGCACGGTACAAAAACAACTGATTTCTGGCGATATATTCCTGAACCATCAAAGCATTCTATGCTCAATATCAAAACAGAAAATAAAACACGGTTTACCCAACACGACAAAATCCAATTTCCTCAATCAGTAATAATTTATAATGCGTCGGGAAAACTTGTCAAAAGATTTTTTGCAATATCTGAACCGGATTTTTCTTCGGCAACAAAATTATTACCATCCGGAATATACTTCGTCCATCTTACAAACACAAATAATTCGACCAGCCGGCAAATTAAGATAATGAGTATAAAATAGCAGAAAATTAATATTACCTATTGACAGATGCGTTATTTTATCTATATTTAAATACAATGTGTAGTAAACATTTATTAATAAATACAATGAATTGTGCCAAAAGGGGGTGAATAAAATAATATGACAAAAATAACTAAAGCAGGTCTTATCGAGAAACTTGCCAAAGGTAACGATGTCCCAAAAGCAACTGCTGATAAATTCTTGAATTCTTTCATTGATACGATTATGATGTCACTCAAGAAAGGTGATAAAGTCGCAATTCCTGGTTTTGGAACATTTTTGGTCCGAAAATCAAAAGCGCGCGTTGGTCGCAATCCGGCAACTGGTGAAAAAATCAATATCCCAGCCAAGAAAAAAGCGGTATTCCGACCAGGCAAGGAATTCAAAGCCTTGGTTAAATAATAATCTCAAATCACGAAGAGGATATTCAGTTATACGAAGCTCTTGACTATCCTCTTCTTTTTTATTATAACGAATAATGTCCGATTTTTTTACTCTTAAATACAAAACCGGCTCGCTAATTATTTTAGACCAGACTCAATTGCCCGAAAAGATTGTCTATTTAAGATTAAATGACTATCAAGTTGTAATTGATGCAATCAAGCAATTGAAAATCCGCGGCGCGCCGTATATCGGCATTGCCGGTGCTTATGGTCTGGTTCTAGCATCAATTAAAAATCCCGCCCGTGCTTATTTAATCAATGCTGCCGACCGAATAAAATCGGCAAGACCAACCGCAGTCAATTTAAGTTGGGCAATTGAGCGGATGTTATTAATTATTAACAACCAGCATCTATCCGAAAGTAATTTAAACAAAACTCTTTTATCTGAAGCAAAAAAGATTGAGAAACAAGAAACTGAAAATTCGTATCGAATCGGCAAGACCGGTGCGCGACTCATTAAGAATAATATGACGATAATGACAATCTGCAATTCCGGTCGGCTGGCAGCGCCTGGTTTTGGAACTGCATTAAGCGTTATTTATACGGCGCACAAGCAAGGCAAAAAAATAAATGTCTATGTATTAGAAACGCGACCATTATTGCAAGGTGCGCGTCTGACCGCATTTGAACTGTGCAATGCCAAAATACCATATACTTTGATAACCGACAATATGATGGCAACGGCTATGAAAAAAGTAGATTTAGTATTAGTCGGTGCTGACCGCATTGCCCGAAATGGCGACACTGCCAATAAAATCGGCACTCTAACTTCGGCAATCACTGCCAATTATTTTCAAGTTCCATTCTATGTTGTTGCCCCGACATCAACAATTGACCTTAGTAAAAAAACCGGCAAAGAAATCATTATCGAAGAGCGTGATAAAAACGAGATTCTCCGTATCAACAATAAATACATCGCGCCTCCAAAATCCAATGCTTTTAATCCGGCATTTGATGTCACGCCACATAAATTAATCGCCGGCATCATTACCGAAAAAGGGATAATATATCCGCCATATAATAAAACCGTTAAAAACATTATAAACGATAATGTCTAATGTCAAATATCTAATTTCTAATAAAAAACGGACAATCAATAAGCGGAGCAGTTTAAAGATAAATCTTTTTTATTTTTTAGTTTTTGTTTTTAATTTTTTATTTTTAATTTTTAATTTTACTTATGCTGAGTCATTACCGCCTCTGCCCATAAAAGACTTAATAAAAATTGACTTAAAATATGATGATACCTTAATAAAACCTGTTCCGCTTGATACCTTACGCATTAAAATTTATGCCGGCAATGAAATGGGTGGAGACATTTCTATAAATCGAGTTGTCAAGAAAAATTGGCTGTTTAATTTTTTTCTGACCGGTAAAAAGAAATTTGATTTTAGCGATTATCTTGCCGGTCAAAGCAATTTCCTGTTTGGTTTTTTATATGGTGATTTTTGGCAGGAAATTAATCTATCCGTTTCAAAAAAGATACGCAAAGAAAGATATTATGACTATCTGCAATTCTCTTACAATCCGGTTATATTCACGAAAAACAGTACAATTGCGTTAAATAATACTCTTAAGAAAACGCGGTACATTGACAGCACACTTAATAATTTTTCATCTATATTTTCCGGTGTAAATTATAATGTCGCAAGTTCCGTTGGTACAATTAATGCAAAAGTAGATGTCTTTTCGCAAACAATAAATTCAAGCCCGCCATTAACCAATATCTCAGGTGAAATCAAAGACCTGATAACAGTCAGTGATAATTTTTACATCAGCCCTTGCTTGAATTATGATATCAACCAGAAAAGATTGTCAATTAACAACAACCTGGGATTTCTGATTTCTGATGTCATTACTAACATTGATGTTCAATATAACACGATTGAAAAATTTAGTTTGGATTCTTTATACGCCGATGTATATCCCTATTTAGTCAGTCATGATTTAAAATATCCGGTTAGTCGGATAAAAATCAGTGCATCAATTCAATGGCACAATTTTAAAGTCAGTGGTATTTATCAGGAATACGGTTCTTTTGTTAACTGGACCAAACAGGATACCTGGCTCAGACCAGAAATCGTCATTAATAAGCACAATCAAATCAATGTGAATTTAGGTGGTAAATACCGCTTTATCGAAAATCATCTTGGTATCAACTATATTCCCAGTCCTTGGAATTTAATGTCTCAATATCAAATCTCGGATTCGTTACTATTGAAAATTAAGCAATGGGAATTTATTGGTGGTATTACCTGTGCCGGAAAGCGAAACTGGTATAATCAAACATTACCATCCTATTACTTAATTACAACGCAACTCGGTTATCACTGGCGTCACTTTACAATATTTACACGAGTTGATAACCTGCTCAATAATAAATATGAAATACTGCCGAATTTATTTGATAAAGGTATCAAATACAGTGCTGGTTTTGAATTCCTGAAATAAAAAGAGAGGAGCATTTAATGCTCCTCTTGGTCTAATCTTCCGCGTTTTCGTGGTTAAATATTTTTTTTATTCTAATGTCACTTTTTCCATTACGACCGGTGTGACTGGCTTGTCGCCGGGCCCGGTTTTAGTCGCGGCAATTGCATCAACCACATCCATACCTGAAACCACTTTGCCGACAATTGTGTATTGCCCGTCAAGATTATAGGGTGAGCCGTGACAGATATAAAACTGGCTGCCGCTCGATTCTCTTTTCGGATTCATCTGGTCGCCTAAGCGCGCCATTGCGACTGCACCGCGGTCGTGTTTCAAATTCGGGCTGATTTCGGCTGGTGTTGTATAACCTGGTCCGCCCGTGCCATCGCCTTTTGGGCAACCGCCCTGAATTACAAATCCGGAGATAACCCGGTGAAAAGTCAAACCATTGTAATATCCTTTTTTCACGAGCGTTCTCAGATTTTCTGCGGTCTTGGGTGCTTCTTTATCGTTCAGTTCGATTTTTATTTTCCCTAAATTTTTATCGCCTTGCTTTACTGATATTACCATATATTTACCTGCTTTCTCATTACTCGGTGCAACTGGTTTTTCGGTTTGTGGTTTACTTGTTATCGAGTCATTCTTTTGTGTTATCGCAGTTGTATCGGTTTGTGTTTTTACTGACTCGGCTTGGGTCTGAGTTATGGTTTTAGGGGTTGACGGGGTTTCCTTTTTCCCGCCGCAGGTTATTGCTAACACAATAAAACCTAAAACTAATAACAGAGACAAGTATTTGTTGTTTTTCATACAACTCCTTTCATTTTTATTTAATTACTAATAATCTTTTTGTAATTATTGATTTGCCGTCAATGATATTAATAAAATATACGCCATTGTTAATTCCATACAAAGATACCTTTTGTTCTTTTGAACTTTTAAACTCTTGAACTTTTATTTGTTTTCCTGCAACATCATAGAATTTGATTGTTCTATGGTCCATCGACCATGGTCCATTGACTACGAAATATGTCTTTGCCGGATTTGGGAAAATGTCGTATCGCATCGCATCTACTGACCGCGAAGAATTATAATCTGTGTTTATTGATGACGGCAGATATCTATAACTTATACCATCTAAATCAAATCCTGAATAAGGGTCCGACGATGTGCCACCACCCGAGTTAACAATCTTAATATATCGTGCGCTGTCCATACTTACGGTTGCCAAATCAAAATTAGTTGTGCCGCTGCAACTGCCATAAGAATAAAAAGTACCGCGCCAGTCATTGCTCAAAGAGACCGTATAATATTCTGGGGTTGCATCACTCTCATAAACTGTAAAATCGATACCGGTAAAATTTCTGATGGGCGGGTCGGCTTCCAAAACAATCTGACCGCTTGGTCCTAAAGAATAAGGGATTGAATCAATAATTCCCAATCCGTCCATTGTGACTGTGACAAAACTCTGGTCGGGCTGGTCGCGTCGAACCCAGATTAATTTCTGGACATAATAAGTACTCAATGTATCAGGAATGAGTTCGCAGTCAACATTAACCACGCCGTTAGTCGGCACCGTAACCGTAAAAGTTTTTGGCTGATAACCATTAACTTCGACCCGAAAAGTATAAGTGCCGGGTGAAACCATCTTATGAAAATCACCAACCTGTTTATCCGTATAAATTGGCCATCGTTTTGGATTAAGGAATCTGACCATTGCAAATAACGGTGCTTGGGTTAAAGAATCTCGGACCATTCCAGAAATTCCCCAGCCAGTTCTTGTAATCATTGCTAATAATGCCCGGCGATTAGCAATACAGATACTGTCAATTTTTGCCTGGGTTGTCGGATTTTGTGTTTCAATCGTTGTGCCGATTCCGCCCCAGATACCAAAACAAGCATCTTGTGCCGAACCTCTTGCCACATACCAATCATAACCATTAATTTTATACAATCGAGTAGTCGAAGAACCATAAGTTGAATCTGCATATTCCTGAGAAATCTGGATAATATAAGCGCTGTCCGGCGGGTCTTTAGGATGATAATCCCAAAGATAATTAACATAAGATTCGGTTGTATGATATTCATATTCCATAATAATATTATTGTTCTGGGCGTGTTTCATCATCGCTCTGGTTTCTGGCTGGGTAAATGGACCATTACTTGTCCACATATAACCATAATCTCGATTCAAATCTACATTTGCTCCATTATACCGGCTGTTACTAACATGACCATCAGCATTAAAAATCGGGATAATCCATATTTCGCGGTTATCAATTAAATTTGCAATCTGCTGGCTCATATAATTTTCCAACAGGTATTTCAAGAATGCTAGGGTTATTTCAGTTGACATCTTTTCGTTGCCGTGATGCGCTCCGACCAGACGAATCTCCGGCTCGGCTTCTTCGACTAACGGATTATCTGTGACTTTCATTGCCAAAATTACCCGATTGCCATAAGAAAATCCGAGCGTTTCAAGTTTGGTAATATTCGGATAATTTATTGCTAAAGCATACATCGTACTGCACACTTGAGCATAAGTATGAACGAGCGGTAGCAGTTTAACCGATTCATTTTGATAATCGTCAACCAATATCCTGATTTTATATCCAGCCGCAGTCAATCTTTTTATCATCTGTGCATCGGCATAAGCATCAATAAAACTATCCCGTGCCGTAATGATTGCTATTTCAGGAAACATGAACTGCAAATCATACACAACATCGTGATTAGAAACTTCAATTCTTATAATTGATTCTTTCTTTTCTACTTTTCCCGATGCAAATAGAATAAATGCCGGTAAAATCAAAAATAGTAAAAATAATTGCTTTTTCATTAACTAATATTGTAATTCCTAAATTTGGTAGTGTCAATCCTGCCTCTGTCTTTG
>CAZXRM010000049.1:0-9481 GCA_964642595.1 uncultured bacterium | reverse complement strand
GGTTCGAATCCGCTCACCTCCATTTTCAACTTTTACCACAGAGACACAGAGAACACTGAGAAATATTAAATATGAAAAACCAAATATTAAAAACACAAACGCAAAAATGTAAAAATATTAACAAAATAAATAAAATTTTTGTGTTTTTAATATGTGTTTTTGGTTTTTGGTATTTAATTTTTAATTTTGCGTCATCGTAACAGAATAATAACTAAAATGAAGACAGATAAAATACATGCCGCAATTAAAACCTACCAGCATAAAAAACTTGTTTTAAATCCCAAGAAAGCAGCACTTTTAGTGATTGATATGCAGAATGATTTTTTAAATTCAAAATCACCGGCTTATACGGAAAATGCAAAGTATATTATTCCAAATCTTAAAGCATTAATTAAAACCGCAAGAAAGAAAAGGATTCCTGTTATTTATACTGCCCATTGTCATCAGGACCCGAAAATTGACGGCGGGATGACTGCGCAATGGTGGCCGGAAATCCGAAACCGAAGCACTTTAGTCGCAGGTTCACAAGGTGCTGAGATTATTAATGAATTAAAACCATTGGATTGCGAAAAGATTATCTATAAACACCGCTATTCGGCATTCTATAATACAGATTTAGAAATTTATCTGCGGGGATTAGGCGTTACTGATTTAATAATCACTGGAATTATGACCGGCATTTGCGTTGAATCAACTGCCCGCGACGCTTTTTTCAGGGATTTTCGGGTATTTGTGATTGGTGATGCGACTGCGGCGGGCGAACATGAATTACACACTAACTCGCTTAAAATACTAGCTTATGCATTTGCCTATGTTACTACGACTAAAGATATTATGAAAATAATGGCTTGACCAAAAATTATAAATATGTATATTATTAATTGATTTAATTATGAATAATATTAAAGGTATTGTTTTAGCTGGTGGATTAGGGACGAGACTTAATCCTTTGACCCGGATTACTAACAAACATTTATTGCCGGTTTATGACCAGCCGATGATTTATTATCCGATTCAGAAATTAGTTCAAGCTGGCATTAAAGATATAATTATTGTAACGGGCGGCAATTCAGCCGGGGATTTTTTGCGGTTATTGAAAAATGGCAAAGAATTCGGCTTGCGAAAACTCAATTACACTTATCAGGAAGGCGAAGGTGGAATTGCCGAAGCACTTGGATTAACCGAAGAGTTTGCGGAAAATGAACGGGTTGTCGTTATCTTAGGTGACAATATTTTCGAAGACGATTTGACACCTTATGTAAAATCATACGAGCAACAGAAGCAAGGCGCTAAAATACTGCTTAAAGAAGTTTCGCATCCGGAAAGATTCGGCGTTGCAGAGATTAAAGATAATAAAATTTTAAACATTGTCGAAAAACCCCAAAAGCCCAAATCAAATTTTGCCGTGACCGGTATTTATATGTATGACCAAGAAGTGTTTTCTATTATTAAGACCTTAAAGCCGTCCGCGCGCGGCGAACTTGAGATTACGGATGTGAATAACTTTTATCTTAACAAAGGCATTTTGACCTATGATATTTTACCGGGCTGGTGGGCAGATTCCGGCTCGTCATTTGAAGCATATTATCGGGCTACAACACTAGCAAGAGAATTGCAGTTTAAAATAAAAGAAGAGAGACACTGATATACACGGATAAAAGAAAAATTATGAAAATAAAATACACTTTTTATATTGATAAAAAAATAATAACATCGGTGGATATCCGTGGTTAAAAATAAAGAAAAAGCAGTTATTCTGATTGACGGTCATTCTTTAGCGTACCGGTCGTACTTTGCCTTTATCCGCAACCCTTTACGTAATTCCAAAGGTCAGAATACATCCGCAGTATTCGGTTTTATTAATTCATTAAAACGGTTGTTCGCTAATTTCTCACCTAAATATATGGCAGTTGTTTTCGATTCGGGCAGAGAAACTTTCCGTCATAAACTATATGAAGAATACAAAAGCGAGCGTCCGGAAACACCCAGCGATTTAGTCACGCAATTGCCTTTGATTAAAGAAGTAATTTCGGCATACGGATTAAAAACATTAGAAAAACCGGGATTCGAAGCGGATGATATTTTAGCAACAATTGCCAAACGGCTGGCAAAGAAAGACAGTACAATTTATATTGTTACATCGGATAAAGATTTGTTTCAATTGGTTAATGACAATATTTTTATCTACGATGTTTATAAAGATATTATTTTTGACCGGGGAAAAACCAAAGAAAAGTATGGAATCAACGAACCATCAATGATGCGGGATGTGCTGGCTTTAGCCGGCGATGCGATTGATAATATTCCGGGCGTGCCGGGCATCGGGATGAAACGGGCGCTCGATATCGTCCATAAATATAAAACATTTGAAGAGGCATTGGAAAAAGACGAGCGATTAAAAGAGCACCGCAAGGTCGCTGAGATTTCCCGATTGTTGGCAACGGTCAAGACCGATGTCAAGGTCAGGGCGTCTTTACCCGACCTGAAAATCAAAAGTAAGGATGTTCCGAAATTAATCAGGATATTTAAAGAACTCGAATTCGGTTCATTCTTAAGAGAGTTATCCAGTGATATGCCGAAGTCGGTTTATCAGGAGCCGCTTTTTGCTGAACAAAAACCAGGCAACCGAAAAAAGAACAAAGAGGATAAAGCAACAAGCCAGTTTGGATTCAATTTTGCGGACGATGCACTGTATATTTATGACGGGAAAAACGAGTTCAAAGTGAATTCAAAACAAGAGATTAAAAACTACCTTGAATCTTCGGCTCTAAAAATCGGATATGATATCAAATCACAAATGCATATGTTGAAGGAAAGAGGGATAGAAATTAACGAGCCCTATTTTGATGTGGCAATTGCATCCTGGCTTTTAGATTCGAGTCGGAAACGGTATGAAATCAATGATTTAATTCTACAGCATTTCAAAATAATTCCAACCGCTATCACTGAAGCGGAAAAAGCGCATTTCAATCTTGCTTTATATGAAAAATTAGAATCAGAGATATTAGCTCATGGTCTAAACAAAATCTTATTTGAGATTGAGATGCCATTGATTAGGATATTGTTTGAGATGGAAAATCGGGGAGTAAAAATCGACACAAAACTCTTTAAACAGATATCAGCCGAAATTAAGCAAGAACAGGAGGCATTAAAAAAATCGATATTTTCTAAAGCAGGCATTGATTTCAATATCAACTCACCCCAGCAGTTGTCAAAAATCTTATTTGAAAAGATGGATTTACCCAAAACCAAACGGACTAAGACCGGTTATTCGACTGACTCATCAGTACTATTCGACCTGGCACCATCTTTCCCGATTGTTCAAGATGTACTGAGATACCGGGAGATTACTAAATTACAAACAACCTATTTAGAGCCGATGCTTGAAAAAATTCAAAATTCAAAATTCAAAATTCAAAATTCGGGAAGGATTCATTGTCAGTTTAATCAGACCGCGACTTCGACCGGACGTTTATCTTCATCCAACCCCAATCTGCAGAACATACCAATCAAAGGTAATCTGGGTAAAAGAATAAGACAAGGATTTATTGCCGAACCGGGCAATGTTTTAATTTCAGCCGATTATTCACAAATCGAACTGAGAATTCTTGCGTATGTATCGGGTGACGAGAGATTGATTGACGCTTTTATAAAGGGTGAAGACATTCACGCGCGGACTGCAGCATCAGTTTATAATAAGCAAGAAAATAAAGTAACCGAAGATGAGCGGAGAGTTGCCAAGATGGTAAATTATGGTTTGATTTACGGGCTTTCGGATTTTGGTCTGGCATCGAGTTTGCGGATAAATCAGGATGAAGCAAGACGGATTATTGACGATTTTTTAGGCATTCATTTTCAAGTCGCGGAATGGCGGGAAAAAATCGTGGAACAGACCAAAGAAACCGGTTATGCCAAAACAATCTTTGGACGAATTCGACCATTCCCGGGGATTTTTGCCCAAAATCGGATAATATACGAATCAGCGGTGAGAGCGGCAATCAACCATCCGATTCAGGGTTCGGCTGCCGACATTATGAAAAAGGCAATGATTGAAATTGACCAGCAGATGAAAAAGGAAAATTTTAAAGGCGGAATGATTATCCAGATTCACGATGAACTTCTTCTGGAAGTAAACGAGAAAAGAGTTAAACAAGCCAGAGAGATTGTCAAAGAAGTGATGAGTCAAAAATATTTAGGCGAGGTACCGGTTGAAGTAAATATCGGTATTGGAAAAAATTGGGCGGTAGCTCACAGCGAGGCAAAATGAAAATTCTGTTTGCATTTGGTACAAGGCCGGAAGCGATTAAATTAGCACCGGTCATAAAAGAATTACAGAAAGATAAAATAAACTTCAAGGTTGAAATCTGTATTACGGCCCAGCACCGTCATATGCTGGACCAGGTTTTAGATATCTTTAATATTAAAGCCGATTACGACCTGAATATAATGAAACAAGGACAGACTCTTTTTGATATCAATGTCAGAATTTTACAGGGGTTAGAAAAACTTCTTGCAACCAGCCGACCGGATATTATTTTTGTGCAGGGTGATACGACAACTGCATTCGTATCGGCATTGGCCGCATTTTATTCGAAGATTAAAATTGGACATGTTGAAGCCGGACTCAGGACTTATGATAAATTTGCACCGTTTCCTGAAGAGATGAACCGGCGCCTGATTACACATCTGGCAGACTTCCACTTTGCTCCGACCAAACAGGCAAAAGATAACTTACTAAAAGAGGGGGTAAGCAAAAAACAAGTATTGGTTACAGGCAATACCGTAATTGATGCATTAAAACTTGCATTAAAGATAAATCCCAAATTAGGTCTGCCAATTTTGCATAAAATAAAACCATGGAACAAAATAATATTAGTTACCGTGCATCGCCGGGAAAGTTTTGGCAAACCCTTTACCAATATTTGCCTGGCACTAAAAAGGATTATCGAAAGAAATAAGGATGTTGAGATTGTTTATCCGGTTCATCCCAACCCTAATATTAAAATTCCGGCACATAAAATTTTAGGCAATATAGAACGAATGCACCTGGTTGCGCCAATGGATTATCTGCCATTTGCCCATCTGATGAATAGGTCGTACTTAATTCTGTCTGATTCGGGCGGTATTCAGGAAGAAGCGCCGGCATTAGGAAAACCGGTTTTAGTTTTGCGGGATAAGACCGAGCGACCCGAAGCAATACAATCGGGCACCGCAAGATTAGCCGGAACAGGTACAAATAGAATTTTTGAAATGACCAGGCAACTGCTTACATCTACAAAAGAATATAAAAAAATGTCACAAATTAAAAACCCGTTTGGCGATGGTAAGTCGAGTCAAAGAATTCATAAATACCTGCTGACTAATCGCAATCGCCCGTAGTAAGATGTTGACATTAATAACCTTTTAAATTAGACTTGATTTATGGAAACTATATTAAAATACCTTAAGATATTATTAAAGTATCGAAAATTAATAGTTTACGATGTTTTGATTTTTACGGTTGTTGCCGCAATCATCAGTTTTATATTGCCACAGAAATTCAAGGCGACCACACGTATTTTACCACCGTCCGAAGAGACCGATGTTTTTGGTGCTTTGTCATCGGCTGGTTTATCAATTCCTAAACTCAGTAAATTAGCCCGTGGCGGTAGTCTTTTCAGCGGGTCAACCCCTTCGGATTTAATTGCCGTAATACTGCAAAGCCGGACAATATTAGAACAGGTTGTTAATGACAATGATTTGATAAAAGTCTATAAAGTAAAAAAAGGAATTGAACCGGCATTAAAAACGTTAGCACGTGTCACAGATATAAAAGTCGGTGAAGAAGGGGTAATTGAATTAACCGTTATATCAAAAAAGCCTAAACTGGTAGCAGATATAGCTAATAGCTATATTACGAATGTTGATAAATTTCTAAAAGAGTCCAATATGAGCCGTGGTCGCAATATGCGGGTATTTATTGAAAAACGGCTGGTCACTGCCGAGCAGGAACTAAACCAGGTAGCTGATTCATTACGGATATTTCAGGAAAGACATAAGGTTGTTGCATTGGATGAAGAGACAAAGGCAGTTATTGAAATCTATGCACGATTGAAGTCAGAACTTCTAAAACGGGAAATGGAACTGGCAATATCCAAGGATATTTCAACACCGGATAATCCTTATGTTATATCAACCCAGCAGGAAATCGATGGTTTCAAAGAGCAGATGCGTAAGATCGAAACCGGTCAAAGCAGCAGTGGTTATGGTGCGGGTTTTGCAGTCGCATTCAATAAATTACCGACGGTCGCTCAGGAGTATGCGATAAAATTACGAGATTTTAAAGTTCAAGAAGAAGTGTATTCATTATTAGTACAGCAATACGAGCAGGCAAAAATTTTAGAAGCAAGGGATACGCCCAATATTACAATTTTAGATTATGCGCGAGTACCAGAACGGCGGAGTTTTCCCAAGCGTAAAGTGATCGTTGTCTTTGCATTAGCATTAAGTTTTGCAGCAGGGGTATTATATGCGTTCGGTAATGAATACTGGAATCGATTACAACAAAATGAACAGAGAGCCCAAGACATTAATAGAATTAAAGAAATTATAAGAAACGACTTTCATCGAATTAAAAGTAAAGTGAAGTTTTGGTTAAAAAAACACCCCAAACAAAATCTAAAACAGACAAAAGACCGCGACAATCCGAAAAAGTGATATTTATTAATCACTTGATAAAGTCTTGTAAAAACAAATAAATAAATAATTTGTAAATGGATTATTTAACAATCGATAACAACCGACAAAATATATGGCGAAAAACATTGCCCATTTTACTAATAGCGCAGTTTGTATTGTTTTCTCTTGTATTTTTCGCGCCATTGAGAGTTATTGTGATCGCGGGAATGACCATATTATCACTATTTTTTTTATTGGTCTATCCTGATCCTTTAGTTGCGACACTGATATTAGCAACTTTTATAACCATCGTTTTACCGCGTCCGACCGGACGTTCATTTGTTTTTAAAGTGGAAGAAGTTATACCAATTATTACTTTACTCTTTTTATTGTTAAGTTTCACGCAAGAAGAAAATGCGCAACGACCAATCAATAAAATCGGACATTGGCTTATTGGATTTTTAGTTGTCGTACTTATCGCGGCATTGATTGGTCTACTAAAGGAACGGAATAAATTATTAATCCTTGATGAGGTAATGATGTTTGCAATGTGGGGTGGTTACTTTATAATTGTTAAGACTAAACTGACTCAGGAGCAGATTAAGCACATTTTCATATTAATAATTGCCAGTTCGTTGATCGTGAGCCTGTATTATGTTTTTGAATTCAAACTTCTCGCTGGCCTGAGCCGTTTTCGGACTGATCAGCAGCATATTTTTAATTTCAGCGTGCCATTTTTATTTGCGGTTTGGTTATATGATAAAAACCGAACAAGAAAAATTATTGCCGGATTTCTTATCATACCCATGATTATTGCAGTCTACGTGACGTTGACGCGAGCATTATGGGTTCTGATTCCATTAGCGCTCTTCTTGCAGTATATATATTTTATCAAAGAGAGTCTAAAAAAGAAAAAAATTACCACTTATTTATTACCGATCTTCATTGTTTTTATGGTCGCAATATTAGGGATTGTATTATTACAGGGGCTTTTTGGTGTGTCTAATTTGCTAGGTGAAAGGTTTTCATCGTTTAAGTTTTTGGAGTCAGACCTTTCTTTGTTAGCCCGAGCTGAGTTGACAACTTATGTGCTGGAACGATTTCGCAGTGCACCTATTTTGGGAAGCGGACTTGCTGATTTTTTAAGGTATCAATATTTTCCGACTTTAGGTCATTTCAATGTCTATTGGCTGGATAATACATATATGCAGTTAATTTGGAAAACTGGCATTGTCGGCACCTTGTTATTCTTGGGTTTTTTGTATTATTGTTTAAAACGCGCTTGGTATGTTTTAAAAAATGCAGTGGAAACTTTTGATAAGATTTTAGGTTCGTCATTTTTTTTCTCGTTTATCGCCTTAGCTGTGAGCGGGCTTCAGTGTGGTATTTTAGTTGGATACCGATTTAATTTTGTTTGGGGGATTTTGGCAGGAATTATAGAAGTGAAGGCACAAGATATAAAACGACAAAAGGAATTACAATTAACTTAAGATGATAACAACCGCAAGTAGAAGTTATGGACAAAAGTTAATCGTCGGCAGCAGCTATTCCTATGTCGCATTGATTATTAATAAAGTTGCAACTGCGATATCATCGATTTTTATCGCTCGATTCTTAGGACCAACCAATTTAGGTATGATTTCGATTGTGAATTATCTTTTTGCTCTTTTGTTATTTTTTACCGGGCTGGGCATTCCGACTGCGATTGTCAAATTAATATCAGAGTATCACCAACACGAAAAAGAAGACATTGGTCGATTTATTACAATGACATTTATAATCAATTTAGTTATAATCGTTTTGGTGGTTGGTTTATATTATTGGGGAGCAGCGTATATCGCAAATCGAATCTATCATGAAGCAAAACTTGCCTTTTTAATCAAAATTAGTTCTATGACACTTTTTTTCTTTTCGATAAATCAGTTTGGTAATGCAGTAATTCAAGCCTTTGCTGAATTCAAGAGACTGTCTTTGCTGACTATCTTCAACTCAATATTTGGATTACTTTTACTTATACCATTAACTAAAATCTGGGGTTTAAGAGGAACGGTCATTTCTCAGGCGGTGGCCAGTGCGATAACTTTTATTTTAGTATTATTAGTTATTAATTTAATTAAAAGAAAAAACAGACTAATTTTCCCATTTAGTATAAACCAATTCTCCAAAGGAGTAAAAATATATTTAGGGAAATTATTTTCTTTGGCATTGCCGGTATTTATTTCTGGTTTATTTATGAGTCCAGCACTGATGATTCTAACAACTTTTCTGACAAGGTTACGAGGATTTAATGATGTTGGTTACTTTAATGTAAGTTATGCTCTTACCCAAATTATTCTGTTTGTACCAAATGCAATTGGAGTGCCCTTTATACCATTAGCAACAAAATTAGCGGTTGAAGACCCTAAGCGGTTGACTAATTTTATGCTAAAAACAATCTATGGCGCAACTGTCGTTGTCCTAATCTTTTCTTTTGTAATGAGCTTTTTTTCCCGGCAGATCTTGAATATTTTGTATGGCGATAAATTTTTATCATCGCAAAATATTTTAATTCTCATGTCTGCCGCAACATTTCTGGCAAGCTTTGGTTATATTATCGGTTATTATCTGCTGGCTATTGGGAAAATGTGGTTAGCAACATTGTTAAATCTGGTTTGGTTTATTGCGATTATTGCACCGGCATATCATCTTATAAAATATTTAGGTGTAGAAGGACTCGGTATGTCCTACCTTTCTTCTTATATTTTATTGTCAATAATATTTATTTTTTATATAAGAAATTATTTAAAAACCAATATTAATAAAATTGCATTATATATGGTGATTG
>CAZXRM010000048.1:2247-9608 GCA_964642595.1 uncultured bacterium | reverse complement strand
TTTTATTTTCATACTTCGATTATTTTTCCATCATAACTTCTGAAAAGATTATTGTCAAGTAAATGTATTATTCAGTATGAGTCAGTGTTTACCCGCGCACCAATCCACGCACCAATTTTCAATGGTGCGGGACAGGTTTCCAATGGTGCTCGCCTCGCTGAGTCAGAAGCGAAGCGGGCGGGATAAGTCTGTGACTGAATTTAATAAAAAGGGCTGGAAAACCAGCCCTTATGTTTAATTTAATGTATTTATTGTGTTAAAAGTATTTTATTGGTTTTAGTATAATCTTTAGTTTTTAGTTGGTAAAAGTAAACTCCGGCTGAGACCTGCTGTCCGCGTTCGTTCTTGCCATTCCAGGTTATTGAGTAGATGCCAGGATTTATTTTTCCATTTACCAATGTTTTAACGGTTCTGCCTGAGATATCATAAATATAGAGAGATACTTTTTCAGTTGCAGAAAGTGAATAGCGAATTTCGGTCTGAGTTCGGAATGGATTGGGCTTGGCTTTGTAGAGTTTTGTTACAAGCAGGTTGGGTTCGATTGTTTCAGTTTCTTTTTCTTCCATTATGCTGGTTACGATGCCCGGATACCAGAAACCGAGATATGCGGAAAGATTACCACCGGTCACAGTACCGATTGCAGTTTGATTAATACTGACGGCTGAAGCATAACTCGAAGATACCATAACACCGCCGCCGCTATTGAAACAATTCCAATCGCATTGAATTTGACAAAAACCGACACTTATTGCGAACAATAAAGTAAATATAATAATTCTAAGTACTCGCATTTTATCCATCCTTTCAAAGTTTTTTGGGTTTAGGGTTTGGGGATTTGGGTTTGGTTTGAAGTTTATTAATTAAAGAACGGATTTGTTTACCAAGCACGTCAATTCTATTGATAATAGCTGAATAATCTTTATTTTCTAAAAATTTTAGGTCATTAGCAATTAGTATTTGTGTTTCAAGTTCTGCCAATGAACCCAAAGCGATATAAAGAAACTGTTTGAATTCAGCCGTGTTTTTTCTAATATGACCTTCGGCAATATTAGAAGGAATAGAAATTGATGCCCGTCGAATTTGATTCGATAACCCAAAAATCTCGTTCTTTGGAAAATCCGTTGTTATTTTATAAATTTCTCTAACCAATTCAATACCTTGTTGCCATATTCTAAGGTCTCGGAAACTATTGATTTGTTGGTTCATACCAATCCCTAACCGCTAATCCCAAATCCCAATTATTTATTCTGCTCCAGTTTTTTATGCTCCTCCTGCATTTTCTTTCTTTGTTCATTGCGCGCTTTGGCTTGGGATTGTCGTGCTTCACGTTCCTGAATCATTTTCTGCCACTGGGCTTGTGCTTGAGCAGAGGTTTGATTTTCTTTCAATGTGCCGAATGCAATCCAGTCAAAGGCAATATCCGAATTATTTTTTTCAAGTCCTGGTATTGCTTCAAGTTCTACTTTAAATCCGCTTGCTTTGGATTCGGTAACATAGATGAAACCGGCTGGTTTGCCTTTGGGAGTTACGGTAATTCTAATCGGAATATCAGTACGGATATTCTCTGTAAAGACCGGGTCAAAACTAATCTCAGCTTGTTTGTTGCTTAAAGTCGCAGTTCCGGAAGAAATAATTCCCATTTCCGGACTGATTAAACAGGGTGCAGATTTATCGCCAAAAAGACCACCGGTAAACCAACCACCGGTTGCGAAACCTTTACCATATGCTTGAATTGCAGTTTTTTCTGACGAATCAGCATAAGCGTGAACAAAAAGACCAGCCGCATCAGTATTGCCTGCGACAAAGCAACCGCCGGCTGAATTTCCTTGGGCATACACACCAAGGTTGTCTGCATCATCAATCGTTATTCCATTACCAGCGGCGTGCATAACATACATACCATCATAGGCAACTTCTGTCATCTCAACGCCGTTAAGACCGGCATTAGTGATAAAAAGTCCGTCCCAACCAGCATTGTTAATACCGATGCCGTCAATTCCGGCATTCGAGATGAACATTCCATCACCGCCAGCCGAATCAATATAAACACCATACTGCAAAGCATAACCGATATTGACACCATCAGTAAAAGCATATTTTACCGCAAATGCGCCAAAACCCGCGCTGTCAATTAAAATGCCACGGCCCGTGCCGGTATTTTTTATATTTAATATAGCATTGGGATATGGTATTGAATTGCGAAGTGCGAGCGGAGTTGAAATATCACTACTGTTGATTGTCCCGTCTAAGATTTTTGCTGAAGTGACCGCATCATCACTGATTTCACTCGAGCTTATTTGTGGTGAAATCGGCCGTGATAAAGGTGCACCCATTGCATAATCCGCAGTATCAGCATAAGGTGCTTTGAAATTATTTGTAACATCGTCTCTAATAATAGTGCCGTTTAATATTTTATTATTTGTAACAGCATTATCAGCTAATTTTTGATTGCTTACTGCATCATCAGCGAGTTTAGAATTATTTACTGAATTATTGATAATCATTTCAGTTGTTATAGAATTGGTTTGTCCTTCGTCAACAAATTTGGCACTTAAGGCAATCGTATCTTTGTTCTGCAATTTATGAGCATTAGTTGCGATGCGAGCACTGTCAACATATAGATTATTGACATTGCGGGCAAAATCAGCAGTGTCAGCAAACGGCGCTTTAAATGTCGGCACAACATCATTTCTTTGAATTGTGTTGTCAATAATCATTGAACTTGAAACAGAGTTAACTTGATTTTCATTAACATATCGGTTGTCAAATTCGGTTGTGTCTAATCCCTGAAGTTTATGAGCATCGGCTGCAATACGACTGCTGTCAACATAGGCAATATTTGCAGCTCGAGTATAATCTGATGTGTCTGCATACGGCGACTTAAAACTGGTTGTGACATCGCTTCGAGTTATCGTGCCATTGAGAATTTTCGCTGAGTTAACCGCATCATCCGCGATTTCAGTTGTTGCAATCGGCGGTGAAATTGGTCTTGTCACCGAAGCGCTGGTTGCATAATAGGCGGTGTCGGCTTTTTTCGATAAAAATGAGTATGCGGCACTGACAATTCTAATTCTTGGCGCCATTGCTGGATTGGGGTTGACCTGCATTTCCAGATAACAGTTTCCGTCAGCCGGAATATTGGCAATAGGAATAGTGTTTCCTAAAAGAACATTGAATAATCCACTGTGTGTTGTGACAGTTTGAGTTTCTGCCCATAATGAAGTACCGCCAGTTAAGGTTGGAAAGAATCGAAAAGTCATTGTATAGTTTGAATCTGCAACAGGTGCACCGCTGGTATTTGTCAGTTTGCCCTGATAATTAATCATTTGCGGAATCGTAATCTGGTCGGGCGAAGCAGCGAGCGGAGTTTTGTCAGCAGCGACTGCGATTAGCAAAACTGATATTAATAATACCAATATTTTTTTGGACATTTGTCCTCCTTTTTTTATATTATTTGTTAACATTTCATTATTAATCAATTCTACTCATATAAAACTTATCGTCAAGGGCTTTTTTTATATACTGTTGTTTGCGAAATGCCCTTAGATTCGGTCATAGCAATAATTTCATATTGACAATCCCAATAGATAGGTTATAATCATACAAATAATTTTAACATATTGGAGTAAGAAATGGCACATAAAAAAGGCGCAAGTTCATCGCGAAATAACCGCGATAGTAATGGTCAACGATTAGGCGTTAAAGCTTACGGTGGAGAATTTGTCAATACCGGCAGTATTATTATCCGCCAACACGGGACAAAAATATTACCTGGCAATAATGTCGGTCGAGGGAAAGACGATACTATTTTTGCATTGGTTACCGGGCATGTAAAATTCGAACGGGCAAGCCGAAGTAAAAAGAAAGTTTCGGTTTACCCAGCACCTAATGTTTGATATCGTAGATATCCAACTTTAAATATTAAGTTATATAATAAGTTTGTTATCAATAGGTGCGGGGGTCTATCCTACCAACTAAATTTCCCGATACAATTATTTAGCCATCAGAGTTGCTAAGATTGCTCTCTGAATGTGCAGCCGATTTTCCGCCTGGTCTAAAATAACTGAATGCGGTCCGTCTAAAACCTCGTCGGTGATTTCCTGTCCGCGATGGGCAGGCAGACAATGCATTACGCAATAAGTGTGTGAAGCATTTTCCAGAAGTTTTTTATTTACCTGATATTTTCCAAAGATTGCAATTCTTTTTTCGACTTCGGCTTCCTGTCCCATTGAAGTCCATGTGTCGGTATAAATAAAATCACTGCCTTTAACCGCTTCGACCGGGTCAATGGTCAGGATTATTTTTGCTTTGGTTTTTTTAGCCAGTTCTAACCCAAGAGCAACAATTTCCGGTTTTGGTTCATACCCTTTTGGAGTTGCGATTTTCATATTGACACCAAGAATCGCCGAGCCGAGAAGCAAAGAATGACAAACATTATTGCCGTCACCAACCCAGGCAAGATTTACACCTTCAAGTTTCCCCATTTTATCGTGAATTGTCAAAAAATCGGCTAATGCCTGGCAGGGATGTTCCAAATCAGACAAAGCGTTAATCACCGGAATTTTACTGTAATTTGCCAAATCAATGACAGTCTGGTGGCTGAAAGTGCGTGCGGTAATTCCATCAACCCATCGACTTAAGTTTCTTGAAATATCTGCAACCGATTCTCTTTTGCCGAGTCCAATGTCGTTCTGGCTTAGGTATATTGCCGAACCAGATAAATTGCGAATTGCAACTTCAAAAGTGACTCTAGTGCGTAGGGAGGGTTTTTCAAATATCAATGCCAAGGTTTTTCCGGCGAGATTGGGTAAACGCGGCTCAAATTTAAGTTCGGTCTTTAAGTCATTTGCCTTGTAGATAAGTTTATTTATTTCTTCTTTGGTTAAATCAGTTATTGATACCAAATCTTTTTTCATATCTTCCTTTTATTTAATTACCACGAAGACACGAAAGGCACGAAAAATATTCTTTCGAGTTTCATAGGGTTTTTATTATATTACAAAATATATCTGCTTAAATCTTTGTTTTCTACAATATTTTTTAACTGCTCTTCGACATATTGAGCGGTTATTTTAACCTGTTTCATTGACGGGTCGGGCAACTGAAATAGAATATCTTCGAGCAAAGCGGTCATTATCGTATGGAGCCGGCGGGCGCCGATATTTTCCATTGTTTCATTTACCCGCGCGCCGATTTCGGCAATTTTAGCGACTGCTTCATTGTCAAAAGATAATTCAACTGATTCGGTTTTGAGCAGTGCGACATATTGTTTGGTTAGGGCGTTTTCCGGTTCGATAAGAATTTTCTGAAAATCATCCTGGTTTAGCGAATCGAGTTCAACCCGAATCGGAAATCTTCCCTGTAATTCAGGAATTAAATCCGAAGGTTTGGCATTATGAAATGCACCCGCCGCGATGAACAGAATATGGTCGGTTTTAACCATCCCGTATTTGGTCAGGACATTCGAACCCTCAACAATCGGCAACAGGTCGCGCTGAACGCCTTCACGGGAAACATCGGGTCCGGCAGTTGATTTGGCACCGACGATTTTATCAATCTCGTCTAAAAAGACTATCCCGGAATTTTCGACCCGGGATTTTGCTTCAGCGATTACTTCATCCATATCAATTAATTTCTGGGCTTCTTCCATTACCAGTATCCGCTTTGCTTCTTTGACCGTTGTTTTTCGTTTCTTGGTTTTGGTCGGAAAGGTATCGGAAAATACTTCCTGCATTTTCAAAGACATTTCTTCGGCACCAGACTGTCCAATGACTTCAATGAACGGCAGCATTGGTTTTGCGGTCTCAATTTTTACGGTTCGGTCATCAAGTTTTCCGTCTTTTAACATCTTGCGAAGTTTTTCTTTGGTATCATTCATTGTCTGAGGTTTTAATGTATCCGCAATATTATTTGTAACTGGTTTTGGTTCAGATTCAATCATTGGTGATTGCGGTAACAATAAGTCTAATATGCGGTCTTCGGCTAAGAGTTCGGCTTTGGGCATCAAGTTTGCGGTCATTTCGTTTTTGCCCATATTAATACCGATTTCCATCAAATCCCGCACCATCGAATCAACATCCCGGCCGACATAACCGACTTCAGTAAATTTCGATGCTTCGACTTTGACGAACGGCGCCTGGACTAAATTTGCTAAGCGGCGGGCGATTTCAGTCTTACCGACACCAGTCGGACCGATTAAAATGAGATTGTTGGGATAGATTTCTTCCTTGAGTTTTCCAGTTACCTGCTGGCGACGCCAGCGGTTGCGCAGTGCGATTGCAACCGACATCTTGGCTTTTTTCTGGCCGATTATATAACGGTCAAGATAAGTGACGATTTCCTGCGGCGTAAGAAATTTATTTTTGTTACGCCTGGTCGGTTTGGACTGCTTAACTTTGTCTAATTTATTTTCAATGGACACGACAATATTCTACTTCTTTATTAACGAAAGTCAAGATAGGTACAATGCTTTAGCATTGACTTATAGCCATAGATTGGTAATATTTTTGAGAGAATATAATAGTAATATGACCAAATCAACTCAGGTTCGTTTTTTCATCATCGGAATGCAAATCGCATCGAAATTACCAAGGTCAATGATAATAATAATCGCTAAGATTTTAATGGCAATCGGGTACTTATTTGCCAGCGGTTCACGAAAAATAATTCGTAAAAACCTGATGTATTGCCAAAGCAGGCGCTTATCTTATAATACCTTTAAGACATTTATGAATTATGCGGTTTATTTAAGTGATTTGCTGCGGATTCCGGTTATTGATATGAGTCATTTGAAGGATTTAGTTGAGGTTAAGGGACTACAAAATTTAGATGAGACTCTGGCACTGAACCGAGGAGTAATTCTTACGACTGCACATCTCGGAAACTGGGATTTGGCAGGAGTTTATGTAGCATCGCTTGGTTATCCTCTGACTGCTGTAGTTGAAGAGATTCCGGAATTGTCCGAATTCTATAATTCTTTACGGACTAAAACCGGTATGCAGACTTTATTTATGCGGGAAAGAGATGAGATGACAAAGGCGATTAAAAACAAACGAATCCTGGTTCTGGTCGGCGACCGTGATTTGACCGGCCGGGGCATTCCGGTTAAATTTCTTAATGGAGAAAAACCGATACCGCGCGGACTGGCATCGTTTTCGATAAAATATAATGTTCCGATCATCTTCGGTTATTTTGTGATGGAAAAGAATAATAATAAAATATACAAAGCAGAAATCTCAAAACCGATATTTCCGGACAACCGGACTTTCGAAGAGTTATCACAGATGATTGCCGACCAGTTAAGCGAATGCATAAAACAATATCCGACTCAATGGCTGGTTTTTAGAGACGAATGGTTAAAC
>CAZXRM010000048.1:0-2147 GCA_964642595.1 uncultured bacterium | reverse complement strand
TGGTAACAACAGTCCAGACTTTTTACCAGATTTCTAATATGCTGCCTAAATATTTTTTGGGTCTAACCGTAGGAAGGATGGTAATAATCGAACTTGGTCCGGTGCTGACCGCACTGGGTGTTACGGGAAGGTGTGTTTCGGCGATGGCAGCTGAGATTGGCACGATGAAAATATCCGAGCAGGTTGATGCCTTAAGAGTAATGAATATCAGCCCGGAAAACTTTCTTGCTAAACCCAGGATTTTAGCAACGCTAATGGTTTTACCAATTTTGACCGCAATTATGATTGCAGTGGCGTTAGTAACCGGCGCGGTCTATTCTCATCTGTTTTTCTCAATCAATTTCGATGTTTTTTTCTATGGCATCACGCATCCGTTCTATGTTAAAGATTTCTGGGCGGCAATTATCAAATCAGTATTTTTTGCATTCTGGATATCGTCGGCCGGTACATTTTTCGGGTTTCAGACATTGGGCGGAGCCAAAGATGTCGGTAAAGCAGCGACCAATGCAGTCGTTGCTTCTTCGGTTCTGGTTTTAGTACTTGATTTTATCGCGGCAACCATTATATTTTAAAATATGATTAAAGTAATTAATATAATTAAGAGATTTGATTCAAAGATTATTCTTGATGATATTAATTTTGAGGTTGCAGATAAACTTGTTGCGATTTTAGGACCGACCGGTGTGGGTAAATCGGTTCTGTTAAAAATAATTGCCGGACTGCTTAAACCGGATAGCGGACAGGTTATTATTGATAAGGGTGAGACGCTCGGGTTCGTTTTTCAACACTCGGCGCTCTTTGATTTTCTAACCGTGCAGGGAAATATCAGTCTGCCGCTAAAAGAATGCGGTAGTTTCAAGCCACAAGAAATCAAATCTAAATTATCAAATGGTGCGAAAGTATTGAATATTGATGACGAGTTTCTACTTAAAAGTTGTAATGAATTGTCTGGAGGGGAAAGAAAAATTATTGCAATCGCCCGGGCAATTATCACAGACCCGACTTATATTTTGTATGATGAACCGACCACCGGATTTGATTCAGTTACCCATGACCGCATTTGCACAATCATAAAAAATTTATCCAAGCCGGGCATTATCGTTTCGCACAATATTGATACAATTAGAAAGACCGGGGTAGAGAATATTTATTTATTGAATAGCGGTAAAATCAGACTTTTAAATAAAAATGAACTGGACAGTTTAACAAGGGAACAAACTATATAAGGACGCAGATTAACGCAGATATGAAGAAAATTGAAAATAAAAAAATCAGCGCAAATCTGCGTGCAATTTAGGAGATTTTATGAGCAATACATTTAAAAAGATTTTAATTTTAATATTTGTCATTTTCGGAATACTGTTGATTATTTTCGGATATTTATATCTGACCGGAATTTTTCCGGGCATTCACGGTTACAAAGCAGTTGTTTATTTTGATGATTTATCGGGCTTAAAAAACGGCTCTGCAGTTTTTATCCGGGGAATGGAAAAAGGCAAGGTCATTTCGACCGCACTGGTGGATTATGGACAGCGAGTTAAAGTTGAGATTGTACTGGATAAAAATATTATACTGACCGAAGATACGAAATTTGCAATCCGCAGTTTGAGCATGTTTGGCACAGACCGGATTTTAATTGTGACGCCAGGGAACGGAAACAAAGTTGGGTCTGATGCAAAATTCTATGGCACGAATGAAGTTATGATTCTGGAAGATTTTTTCCTGAAGTTTGATAAAATCATTACCAGGCTGCAAGATTCGAAAATTGACCAGGAACTTATCTCGCTCAAGAACGAGCTGTTTGCCAGTCTTGATTCTCTGGCAAAAGGGTTTATTAAACCGACCAATGAAATTACCAGCCAGCTCGCGGCTTTGGTATCGAGGTTTGATTCGATAACCGGTTATTTAAAATCCGAAGGCATGTTCAATAAAATGGTCACTGACCCTTCATTGTACAACGAGCTGCGGGAAACGAACCAATCGCTGAAACAACTACTGGAAGATATAAAAACAAATCCGAAAAAGTATTTTACGGTGAAAATATTTTAGGATAAGAGAGCCACGGATGTGCACGGATAAAAGAAAAATAAATATGAAAAATAAAAAACCAAAAACACAAACAGAAAAATGTAAAAATTTTTTGTTTT
>CAZXRM010000047.1:8412-9759 GCA_964642595.1 uncultured bacterium | reverse complement strand
GAAAGATTACAGCGATAGATAATATCTTCGTCATCGGATTTTTATTGCCGTAATCATTTGTATAATTAAAATCGAATAAAAAACTTGACATTTACTAATAGAAAGTTATCATTTACTAAGAGTTGTAAAGGTGTAAAAATTATGAGAAAAAGAATAGGGGGCAGTATGAAAAAATATAGTATTGCAATAACATTACTGGCACTCGTTATAAATATTGGAATTGCTGAAGAAGTATTACATCCGACCGGTTTATTATACCGCGACCCAAAACTCAATCCGAATCTGACCGAAGTAACTTATATTCCACTTGAAGGTAAAGGGCTTCTCGCATCAGTGGATTTATCTTCACAGATGCCGCCGGTTGGCAACCAGGGTTCGCAGGGTTCGTGTGTTGCCTGGGCAATGGGATATTATCATAAGACACATACTGAATGGAAAGAACAGGGCTGGAATGTTTCTTTGGCACAAAACCAGTTTAGCCCGGCATTTATTTATAACTTGATTAATGGCGGACAAGATGGCGGCGCGTATTTTGACGATGCGATGAAAATTCTGGTTGATAACGGTGCCGCTAATATGTCACTTATGCCTTATACTTCATCCAATTATACAAACTGGCCTTCCGAAGCATCTTTTGATTGGGCAACTACATATCGCGGAGCCGGACAATACTACATTAACGCAAGCACAGACGCCGGACTCGATTTAATCAAAACGCAATTGAATAACGGTTATACAGTTGTGTTGGGCATTAATGTTTATCAGAATTTTGACTATATCAGTTCATATAATTATACATACTGCGCATCGCAAAGAACCGGAACAAACCGCGGTGGACACGGAGTAACGATTGTTGGTTATGATGATAATAAATCAACTGCCGACGGAATGGGCGCATTCAAACTGGTTAATTCCTGGGGTACGGGCTGGGGACTTTCCGGATATTTCTGGATGTCGTATGCTGGAGTAAAAGATGCTTATATTTCACACCGCAGCGCATATTATGTCACAGACCGGATTGCTTATATCCCTTCAGTCAAAGCTCGTGTAAAAGTTACTCATAGTGTACGCACCAGCATCGGATTTCAGCTTGGTTATGGACCGACTGGTTCACCAAGAGGAACTAAATCTTTCTTTAATTTATATATGGGTACCGCAGTAGCACGCGCTTTCCCAAATAATAATATTGTTTTTGATTTGTCCGATAATAAAGCATCACTCGCATCTGATTCGTTGATTTTTGTCCGGTGTATTGATAACCGTAGCGATGGATATTCTGGTTCAATAGATTATTTCTCAGGCGAATTTACTGGTTTTTCGGCAGTTGTTTCAACTAACCCGCCGGTT
>CAZXRM010000047.1:0-8312 GCA_964642595.1 uncultured bacterium | reverse complement strand
GCACATAATATATTTTGTTTATTGAATGCGGATATGAGTTTATCACTTTCTCTCTTATCAATAATAGTAATAAGAGTGCCTTCACTGATTGCACAGAACGGGTCAAATTTGAATAATCGAGCAGTTTGTTTGATTACTGGTTGGATTGGTATCAACTCTTGTTCAATGTGCAAACCATAACCACCGGCTCTTGCCATTTCAAATAGACCACCCCAGATTCCACATTCAGTTGCATCGTGCATAACGCGCACACCTTTGAATTTTCGGGCAATTGCGCAGTCGTCTAAGACCGACATTTGATAAAAAATATCTGACGCTTGTTTCTGAAATGCTTTACCGCCGGCTTGAATAAATTTATCTGGGAATAAAACTGCTAATAAACCGGTTGTTTCAATCGCCGGACCTTTGGTAATTATCAAATTATCACCGATTCTGACTTTGTGTGGACCGCGCACATCTTTTTCATCGCCAATTGCAATTGCGGTGGCACCGCCGACCATCGGATAATTACAACCAGTATATCTTGCTGTATGACCAGTGATAATATTGATATTGTATTTTTTTGCTTCAGTATTAACTGTCTCCCACATTTGTTCGAGTTCTGTTTCTTTAATTTCGGGCGGCAGGTTTAAATCAATTGCCAGATATTTAGGATATAAACCAGAAACCGCAACATCGCTTACAATGATATGAAAGCCAAACCAGGCGGCTTTTTTAAATCCAAATGATGGCACAATAAAGAACGGGTCAGTTGATAAGGCAAGATATTTTTCACCAATCTTAAATACACCGTAGTCAACACCGTGTCTGGGACCAATAATAACATTTTTATCATAAGCACCAAGCCGTGGATATATTACCCGGTCAAAAAATTCCGGATGTATTTTACCAAGTTCGGGTAATTTTTCTTTTTTACTCATTTTATTCTATTCCTTTTCTTTAAATATTGTACCGGAAAAGATATAGATTTCCGTACCTTTTTCTTTCCAGGCATCATCTGGTAAACCGGCTTTCCAGCAGGTATGTTCTAAAAATGTTTTTCTATCCCAACTCTGTTCGGTTGCAACCTGCGGTAATAATAGACCCTGACTATAACCTTGTTTTACGACAATACCGTGTTTACCAACTTTAATTTCGTTGACATCAGTAATTTTTCTTAAAGGTGTCATTACGGTAATTTCAATATCAATCTGTTTTAATTCACTAGTTTGAACTTTGGGAAATCGTGGGTCTTCGGTTGATGCAGCAATCGCCATTGTTGAGACTGCCTGATATAATGGCTCGATGCCCTGAAGATAACCGATACATCCTCTCAATTCTCCATTTTTATGTAAAGTTACAAACACACCATATTTTTCATTTAGTTTATCGGTTAGAGGAGTAAATTCAGGAACTTTTTTGCCAGCAACATAATTATCAATCGTAGTGCGGGCAATTCGGATTAGTTCTTTTTTCTCCTGAAGCGTAAGGTTTATCGTATCTTTTTCGTTGTTGCTTCTGTTTTCTAAATTTGCTTCGTTTTGATAAAATACAGCAGATGCATAACCGACACAATAACCGCCCTTTTCATTCATCACATCATTAGAATTAGTTCTGTACAATATCTTCGAATGGTCAGCACCAATTAATTTAGAAGCAATCATCAAAGTAACAACCGCATAACCACCACACGCCTGTGCTTTTTCTTGTTTTAATGACTGGTACAAACCTTTTGGGTCAACTTTCTCAACATAACTAAGAGTCAATGCATCAGTAGTCTTGCACGAATCATAAGAGTATCCATGATATAAATCAGATGACGCTAATAATAAAATATTTTTGTCCTTACTGGCTTTGGCTATTGCTTGAGCCAGCGTTTCGCACATCTCATAGGTCGGTTCCCAAAGCATAATCGGAACAATTTTAAACTTGCTTAATGTCTTTTGTAAAAAAGGCAGTTGAACTTCTAAGGAGTGTTCTTGACTATGTGCTTGCGGGTTATCGTGAATATTTTCGTTCTGTTTAATTATCTCTTGTGCTAAACTATCATCAACCGTAATTTCACCCAAAGGTGTCTGCCAGTTTCCTTTCCCATAGACCGCAATACCTTCGAAATAAGCACGATGAGTCGGTCCTAACATTATTACGGTGTTAATATTATTATCTTTTAGAATTTTCAAGGCATACGAAGCAGTCAGTCCGGAATAAGGATAACCGGCGTGCGGAACAATTATACTTATGACTTTGCCGGGTAGTGTAATCTCGGGTGTATTTTTAAGCAAATCATCAATCGTTTGTTCTAACACTTTTTTATCACCAGGATAAAATTGTCCAGCAACAACTGGTTGTCTGGTCATATTTGCCTCCATTAAATTAATAATCATAATAAGAATTAAAATGATTAGATATCTCTTATTTCTTATTTTTTCAGTCTGCATTCGTATTTTATGGCATTTTGGACATATCCATTTTCTTTTTTTATGAAAAGTACGTTTTTCTTCCTGCATCTTAATTTTACACTTGGGACAATACATTTAAAATGAAAATGAAATTATTGATTTGTTAATGAATTCAAGTGTTCAATTGCTTCTTTGTGGTTAGCATCAAGTTCTATAGCTTTTCGAAACATTTCAATGGCTTGCGGAATCTGACAAGATGCTTCATAAGCCAATCCTAAATGGAAGTAAATTAAAACATCGGGTTTGAGTTTTAATGCTTTTTGAAATTGCTTTATTGCTTCGGAATATTTTTTATTTATTAAATAGAATTGACCTTTTTCGATATAATCTTGTGCTGATACTGATATCTTTTTGCCCATATTTACAGCTTTTCAATTCTTGCTAAATCTTCATATCGACCTAAAAGTGTGATAACATCGCCTTCAGCCAATTCTTCGTCGATGCTCGGTGAAATAATAATATCTTCTTTAAAATCAGGGGTGCCTTTATCCGTAACGATAGGTATTTTGCGTTTAATTGCGATTAATGTAACTCCGTATTTTTGACGCAACTGAATTTCGTTAAGGGTTTTCCCAAAAAATTGTCGAGGCGCAGCAATCTCAATTATACTATGAGATGGTGAAAGTTCAATATAATCAAAAATTTTCGGGGAAACAAAACTCTCGGCAAGACGAATTGCAACTTCCCGCTCGGGATAAATAACTTTATCGGCACCGATTTTTTGGAGAATCTTGCCATGCCGTTCATTAACTGCCTTGACGATGACTTCTTTGACTCCGATTTCTTTTAAAATGAGGGTTACTAATATACTGGTATCAATATTCTGACCCAGACTAACAATCGCAACATCGACATCGGCAATGCCCGCATCTTTAAGTGCCCTTTCGTCAGTAGCGTCAAGTACGAAACTATGAGTAACAATGTCAGCAAAAAGCTGGACTTCGTTTTCGTCCGAGTCAATGACGATAACTTCAAATCCCTTTTCGGAAAGGGCTCGGGCAATATTTTCGCCAAATCTACCCAGACCAATTACTGCAAAACTTTTATTAGCCAACTAAAATCACTCCTTCCGGGTGCGTATAAGTCATCGGTTGTTTTTCGATTAATGCAGTTGCCAATGTTAAAACGCCAACCCGACCGATTATCATTGTTATAATTATCACTAATTTCCCTAAGATTGAAAAATCGTAGGATGCTGATAAATTAGGCGCAATTTTTGAACCTAATGATAAACCGACGGTTCCAAATGCAGAAAATAACTCAAAAATATAGGTCATAAGATTATGTTCTGTTGTATTGTTAAAGATTAATAGAAAAAACAGAGAAGTCAAGAGCCATGATAACGCAAGTCCAACAATTAAAAAAGATTTAAAAATTTGGTCTTGGGGTACTTTTCGCTTAAATAATAAAACTTCATTTTGTCCAGTTAGTAACGCTTTAAATTGTATTAGAATAACTGAAAATGTTGATGTTTTGATTCCTCCACCGGTACCACCTGAAGATGCACCGATAAACATCAGTAAAATTACGAGAATCAGCGTCGAGTTATGGAAAATCGCAAAATTGATTGTGTTAAAACCAGCGGTGCGAGGTGATACCGCCGAGAAATAGGCGTTCATAATTTTATAAAATACGGAAAAGTCTTTTAATGAATAATTCCATTCGACCAATAGGATAATAATTGTACTGATTACGATTATAACTAATGTCGTCGTTATTACTGTTTTTGAATGCAATGATAAACGGGGCGTAACTCGACGGAAATATGTTTTATAAACATCCGAAATTACAATAAAACCAATGCCACCAAGAATAAAAAGCGAAGAAATAACTAAAGGGACAAATGGTTGTTGAGTAAAACCAGTAAGATTGTCGGAAAAAGTTGATAAGCCAGCATTACAAAAAGCGGATATCGAATGAAAGATTGAATGACCAATTGCTGATTTTACTGCCATATTGTTACGGATAAAATAGATAAAAAGTAATATCGCTCCAATTGCTTCAGCAATAAATGTTACTCTTATAATGTTAAATGCAAACCGTTTGAGGTTATCATAACTGAAAAAACTGAACGATTCTTTCATTAACAACCGGTCTCGTAGGCTCAATTTTTGTCCAGCAAAAAAGAAGAAAGCGGTGGATAATGTCATATAGCCAATACCGCCAATTTGAATCAGAAGTAAAATAATAATTTTACCAAATAAAGTAAAATCAGTTGCAGTATCCTTTACGATTAAGCCAGTAACACAGACGGCAGAAGTTGATGTATATAAAGCATCAATTATTGAAATGTGTCGGCTTGATATCGGTAAAAATAACAAAATTGCTCCTGTCAGAATTATTGTTAAATAACCAAGTATTAGTAATCGCCCAGGATTAACTTTTTTCTGTAATTGTTGCGCCATAATTAAATAAGATTAACCGACAAAAATGTTTAAGTCAACACATTTGGATTAAGTTTTGAGTATACCACTAATCGTTTCACATAACTTCCGAAATGAATATTTATCGGTTTTGCCGCATTGACCAAGTTGGGGAAAATGCACCAGAGGTGTTTGTGATTCTTTTTTGACCGGTTCCGTTCCAGTGCATTGTGTAAAGTTCATAAGTTCCACTACGGTTAGAACTAAATGTTAAATGTAATCCATCGGGCGACCAGGATGGTTCTTCGTTATTACGAAGATTGGTTAATTGCATTCGACTCTGACCGGTAATATCAGTCACATAAATCTGATTTATACCACCGGATGTTCTTGAAACATAAGCAATCAAATCACCGCGGGGTGACCAAGCCGGTGAAGTGTTATATGAACCTTCAAAAGTTAATCTTCTTTGGTTGGTACCGTCAATATTTATGATATAAATCTGTGGTGTGCCGGTCCGGTCCGAAACAAAAGCGAGTTCTTGTCCGGAAGGAGACCAGGTCGGCGAGACATCTAGAGAATTTCCATAAGTTATCCTTCGTAGATTTTTACCATCTGCATTCATTATGTAAATATCCGGGTTGCCTTCAAAACTTAAACTGGCTGCGATAAACCTGCCATCCGGTGAATATGCCGGGCTGGAATTCAAGCCGTCTTTGCTTGAGATTACACTTACTGATTTTTTATTCAAATCATAAGAATAGATATTAAGGTTATTTTTGTCATAACTGCAATAGGCAATTTTATTTCCAGTCGGCATCCAATCTGGATAGAGTTTTAAATCACCAGAATTGGTTATTTGCTCAAGATTATATCCATCATAATCTACAATCGCTAGTTCTTTGTTATTTCCTTTGCGTAAAGAGAAAGCAATTTTAGTCTGGCTCACTCCGTCTTCACCAGTTAGGATTTTGATAACATCATCCGCAATCTTGTGAGCAAGCGAGCGATTGTTATCTGTCACATCATAGTTTTTCACCCCGATTACTTTTCGGGTAAATAAATCATAAAGCCGTACAGTTAAAGTGGTTTTCTTTTTAAACTGAACTTCACCGACGAACAAGACCTGAGCACCAGTGCTTTGCCAGCCAGTAAAATCAATTTTCTTTTCTGTAATGCTAAACTTTTTTAAAGTGTCAAGTTTGGTGATTTCAAAATAGAGCGAGAATTCTAAATCGTCAATTATAATCTGTCGGATATTATTAATTACAGTATTTAAATCATCGGGTGAGTTAGTGGGAAGTAAAAAAGCAGGTACAGCCAAGCGAATTTTAGAACGGGTTGCGCCGGCTGTGATTTTAGCCCATATTTCTTGCTGAGCATACGCAGTTATAAAACCAAAAACCAAAAACCAAAAACTAAAAACACAAATTAAATATTTAAAACTATTTTTATATTTTTGTGTTTGTGTATTTAATATTTGATTTTTCATTTTTAATTTTATTACTATGCTTTTTTTCTGCGCAAGGTTTTCTCAACAAATTTTGGTTGGCTATTGCCTTCGATAACTTCAGGTGTGATAATACATTCGGCGATATTCTTTTTTGACGGCAGTTCAAACATAATATCGAGTAGAACATTTTCCATTACTGCTCGTAGTCCCCGGGCACCGGTATTTCTTGCTAAAGCCAAGTCAGCAATTTTTTGCAATGCTTCTGGCGTAAAGGTTAATTTTACATCTTCAAGGTCAAAGTAATGTTCGTATTGCTTGATTAAAGCATTACGCGGTTTGGTTAAAATATCAAGTAGTGCATCTCGGGACAATCCCTGTAAAGAGACAACTACCGGTAATCTTCCGACCATTTCTGGAATCATTCCATATTTAATTAAATCGTCGGGCTCGACCAGTTTAAGAAGTTCATCACGGTCTTTGTGAAGTTTGGATAAAATATCGGCTTTAAATCCGAGCGAGGATTTCTTGACGCGGTTCTCGATAATTTTTTCAAGTCCAGAAAATGTGCCACCGCAGATAAATAGAATATTTTTAGTATCGAGTCGGATATATTCTTGTTCTGGATGTTTTCTGCCACCCTGCGGAGGAATATTGGCAATTGTGCCTTCGATTATTTTTAGTAGCGCCTGTTGAACTCCTTCACCCGAAACATCGCGCGTGATTGATGGCGAATCGCCTTTACGACCGATTTTGTCTATTTCGTCAATATAAATAATTCCGATTGATGCTAAATCTAAATCATTGTTTGCAGTTTGGATTAATCTTAATAGAATGTTTTCTACATCTTCACCGACATAACCGGCTTCGGTCAATGGTGTTGCATCAGATATCGAGAAAGGGACATTTAAGAATTTTGCCAGAGTTTCGGCTAAAAGCGTCTTGCCAACACCGGTCGGTCCGATTAAAAGTATATTACTTTTTTCGATATCAACTTTTGCTTTTCGAGAAAAAACTCGTTTATAATGATTATAAACTGCAACAGATAAAACTTTCTTTGCCTTATCCTGACCAATAACATATTCATCAAGAAACGATTTAATTTTTGCCGGTGGTGGAACAGTATGTATTGTGGCAAAAAATCGACTCTTTTCTTTGTCTTCAAGCAATTGATGACTTAATCGGACGCAATCATCACAGATATTAACATTCGGTCCGGATATCAAAGCTTTAACGCTTGATTCAGGACGATTACAGAAAGAACAACGCTTGGTCTTCATAGGAAGATGAAAATATATAAGCCACGCACCGTCATTGCGAATGTAATGAAGCAATCTATAACTAATTGGAGATTGCTTCGTCGCCTTGCTCCTCGCAAAGACATATTTTTTTTATATTTTAACATTTGATATTTTATTAGAAATTTGTAATTAGACATTAGAAATTTATTTTATCTTCTCTTATCAATTACATCATCAATCAATCCGTAATTTTGGGCTTCATCGGCTGACATCCAATAATTGCGGTCAGTATCAGTATTGATTTTTTCAACCGGTTGACCTGAATGTTTTGCTAATAATTCTGCCAGCCGCTGTTTGAGTTTTATGATTTCTTTGGCATGTATTTCGATGTCGGTTGCTTGTCCGGATAAACCGGTTACTTCAGGTTGGTGAATCATAATTCGAGAATGGGGGAGAGCAAACCTTTTGCCTTTTTCACCGCAACATAATAATAATGCACCAAGACTTGCTGCCATTCCGATACATATCGTTGAAACTTTTGGTCGGATATATTGGATTGTATCGTAAATTGCTAGTCCGGATGAAACAATTCCGCCCGGTGAATTTATGTAAATCGAAATGTCTCTATCCGGGTCTTCAGCTTCAAGAAATAATAATTGAGCAATCACTAGATTAGCAACATTGTCGTCAATTGGCATACCCAGAAAAATAATCCGTTCTTTTAACAGTCGAGAGTAAATGTCATAAGCCCGTTCACCTCGACCAGTCTGTTCAATAACAATCGGAATATACATTTTACCTCCGGAAAATGATTACGGCG
>CAZXRM010000046.1:0-10102 GCA_964642595.1 uncultured bacterium | reverse complement strand
GAGTGATTCTTTCTGCTAAGTTACTAATCCCCAAAGACTAATCCCTAAAAACTCTTAAGGGTAGGGTAGTGTACAGGGGGTGTATGAAAGCGTTTTATGGCAAGTAACGAGAATCAAGGAAAAAGACTTTTAGTAAATCATTTACAAATACATGTAATATGATTGCTGAAAAGGTTGGTAAATTCGGGGGTTGGTTTGGGCGTATAATTGTTAGTCAATGGAGTTCTAATATGGTATATCGGACGGGTTCTCAGACATTATTTTGATAAGCACCTGGCATAGAATGTTGATTTAAATGAAGTAAACCATAAGAAAATTTAATATCAAATATTAAAATGAAAACTTAAATCAATAGCGATTTTAGTTGGTGAGTTGCATTCATTAGTGAGTTATCAGCGGATTGGAGTTGAAAGGGATATTTTTGATGTTGTTTTTTACGGCAAGGATTTGAGATATGATGCTGACTGCAATTTCAGCCGGTGTCATCGAGCCAATCATAAAACCAATCGGCGCAAATACTTGAGATAATTCTCTGCGAGTAAATCCCCGCTTAAATAATCTTTGAAAACAATCTTGGACTTTATTCTGACTGCCAATCATACCAAGATATTTATACTTTTTTCTTAAGCATTTTCTTAATACAATCTCGTCATATTTGTGATTGTGAGTCATAATTACAATGTAGGTGTTATCAGTAAAGGTAATATGCTTTTCGATATTTTTATAGTGCGTGACTATAATTTTATCTGCCAAAGGATGTTTTTCTTTGTTTGCCCACGCTTTGCGATGGTCAATTACGGTCACATAAAATCCGACTTTTTTAGCAAGTTCCGATAACTCTATGCCACAATGTCCAGCGCCGATTATATATAGTAAATAAGGATTATGCAGATGCTCAATTAAAACTTCAACCGAACCGCCACAGACCATTTTGGTCTTGAATTTTGAATCTTGAATTTGGAATTTGGAATATTGAGAATCAGATAGGTCAAATGCAAGTTTTGTTGTTTCTACTGGTTTTTTCTTGATGATATAATCTATTACTGATTTTTCTAAATTGCCGCCACCAATTGTGCCATAAATAGTTTTATCAGAAAAGACTAACATTCTTGCGCCCAGTTTTACCGGTGTTGAGGATAGGGAAGAGGTCACCGTAATAAGATAAGCAGCAATATTTTGCTCAATGATTTCTTGGATTTTCTTATTTAATTCTCGCTCGATTTTAACCTCCCAGGATTACTTGTGACAAGGCATACCAGAACACACAGATTGCGCTTAAAATTGCACTGGCAATCAAACGAAAGCGCATTGAGATTCGGTTCTGCACGATATAATTACCGATGACTGTCACTGGAATACAAAAAAGAAAGGACTTTGCCGCAACCGGAATCAAATACCAAAACACCCGAAAAGGTGAAGCAAAAACTAAGCCGGCGCTTATTGCGTTGAGTAATGACAAAAAAAACATATGCCGGGCAATCCACAATGGATTGAAATAACTCATTGCCATCAGGGTGCGTCCTTTGTAATCGAGATAGCAGACATTGTCTTGATTTGGTTCTTTAAACATCTTACAGGCGCGGATTTTGTCGGATGCCTGGCAACAGGTTCCTTCAATCAGTCGAAACCAAAGCGGAACTTCCAGAGCATAAACCGTACCACCGATAAAACCGATACCAAGCGTGCGGATTAGACTGGGCGTGCCAAGAAAGATTTGCGCGACCAAATCACCTAATCCATAAACTAAAAATCCTTCAACGATATTGCGAAACTGAACTCGGTCGTAATCTCGGATATTAATTTTAATGCTCATAACATTATGTCACCCTGGTGCGTAGCAAGGCGATAGCCAGCTTGATTCAGGGTCTCAAAATAGAAATAAAAATGAGATGCTGAAATAAATTCAGTATGACAAGAAAAGTTCATTATTTTTTCATTTCTTCTATTGCCATAATGATTGATTCAGGTGTTGCAGGAAGTCTGAGATTGGCTTCAATTTTGTTGTCAGCGATTGATTCAATCGCATTCTTGATTGCAAAATAGACTGACATTCCGTAAATAAATGGCGGTTCGCCAATCGCCTTGCTTTGATTGACACTTGAGTATTTCGTATTTTGCTCGATTATTTCGATATGTATTGCTTGCGGAGTATCTTTAATTGTCGGAATTTTATAGGTTGACGGAGTATTGGTGAGATAGGCGCCATTTTTATCAAGTATTAATTCTTCGATGGTGAGCCAGCCCATTCCTTGAATAAATGCACCGTGAATTTGTCCTAAATCAACTGCTTTGTTTATTGACCTGCCCATCTCGTGCACGATAAAAGTCTTTTTAATTGTGAAGTTACCGGTCAAGATATCAAGTTCAACCAAAGATAAAGCACAACCGCAAATGAAATAAGCAAACGGACTGCCTTTACCTTTTTGGGGGTCAAAATTGATTCTGGGTGTTTTGTAAAAACCGGTTGCGCCTAATTGCACTCTTTGTTCATAAGCGGTTTGTGCCAGACGCTTGAAATTAATCTTGAATCTCGGGAAATTTTTATCAAAGATATAATTATTTTCAAAGACGATATTTCCCGGTCGGGCTCGAATACTAAAATCTTTTATGAGAAGCGAGACCGCAATCGGCATTAATCGGGTCTTTATTTTTTGGACCGCATTTTTTGCCGCGTTGCCGTTAAGGTCTATATCAGCAGATGCGGCGGTTGGTGTCGAATTTCCTATCCGCTTAGTATTGTTGCTTTCGATTCGGACCCGATTCAGACTCACCCCGAATTCAGAAGCGACAATCTGCGCGATTTTGGTATTTACTTCTTGACCCATCTCAATTGCACCGTGCGAGCAAGAAATAGTGCCGTCTTCATAAACCCAGACCAGAGCCGATGCCTGATTATAAGTTATCTTAGTGAAAGATATGCCAAATTTGACTGGCGCAATACCAATACCTTGTTTTAAGAATCGGTTATTTTTATTGAACTGTCTCACATCTTCTTTTAATGATTGATATTTGGAGTTTTTAATCAGTTGGTCAAGTAGTTGGTCAAGGTGAGCATCATAGAATTTTTGCTCGTAAGGTGTTTCTTGTTTTTCTTTATAGAAATTGATTTTTCGGATTTGATTTGAATCGGTTTTGAGTTTATGGGCAATGCGTTCGATTACGGATTCAATTGCAAATATTCCCTGCGGTGCGCCAAAACCTCGAAGAGCAGTGTTGGGTGGAAGATTGGTTTTAAGAGGTCGTCCGATGATTCGAATATTGGGAATAAAATAAGCGTTGTCGGCATGCACCATTGCTCTCTGCATAATCGCCATTGTCAAATCGGCATAAGCACCACCATCTAAATTGAAATCAACCGCGTAAGCAAGAATTTTTCCGGTTTTAGAAAAACCAACTTTATATTTAATCTCAATCGGGTGACGCTTGCCCCGCCAAGACATATCTTCGATGCGGCTTAATCGAAGTTCAACCGGTTTTTTTGTTATATAACAGGCAAGGGCAGCAAGGCAAGCCCAAATAGTTGCAGCTCGTTCTTTGCCGCCAAATCCACCGCCAAGCCGTTTAACATCAACCGTAATATCTTTACTGTCCAATCCCAGCACCCGTGCTGCGACTTCTTGAACTTCAGTCGGACTCTGCGTTGCGGAATATAAGATTATCTCGTTATCTTCGGTTGGTACAGCTCGGCAGATTTGAGTTTCAAGATAAAAATGGTCTTGAGCGTTGGTGTTGATAACACCGTCCAGAGTAAAATCAGACTGTGAAAATCCTCTAACTAAATTGCCACGCTCAATTTTTCGAATCGGACCAAGATAAGAATTTCTCTGTAACGCCTGTCCAATGGTTAAAATTTGTTTGAGTGGTTGGTATTTTACTTTGATTAAAGACCGGGCATGTTCGGCAATTTCTTCTTTATCCGCAACAACTATTGCAACGGGCTGACCAATGTAATTTACTTCATTGACTGGTAATAGCGGTTCATCCAATATACCAACGCCAATCTGGTTTTCACCAGGAATATCCTGACCAGTTAAAACTGCAGTTACACCTTTTATCTTTTTTGCTTGCGATGTATCAATCGAAATAATTTTGGCATGGGCATTAGGACTGGTTAAGATTTTGACGATTTGTAAATCTTTTGGTTGTGGCTCATCGTAGATAAATCTTGCCTGACCAGTGACTAAATAAGGACCAGCGAGATGATAAGGTTCATTAATTAATTTAACCACGGATGAAACGGATTTGACGGATTTTTCTTTATTCTTTTTCATTGGTCTAATCCGTATAATCAGTGGTTTCATTTAATTTCGGAAAAGGATTAAAAATAGTTATAACGTGTCTTTGCGAGGGAGTGAAGCGACCGAAGCAATCTCCAACTTTTACCGTCGTTGATACCGGAGATTGCCGCGCTGACGCTCGCAATGACAACAAGTGTAAGTTTTTCATAAGATGTTAGGAAATAATTTATTAAAGTGCTTGATGATATGATTTCTTACGAGTATTCTTCTAAATTGCTCGCTGCCACGAATGTCAGATATCGGATTTACTTCTTGGTAAGCAATTTCTGATGCTTGTTTGATAATGTTTTTGTTTATTGGTTTGTTTTTTAGAAAATTACAGGTCTTATGAGCAATGAATGGAATTGGAGCAACACCGCCAAACGCAATTATGATATCCCTGATTGTGTTGTTATTATATTTGAGCGATATTGACGAACTGACTGATGCGATATCGACCGATTTGCGCTTGGCAGATTTTTCATAAGTGGTCAGATTATTTGTTATTGGAATTTCGATTGCATAAATAATCTCGTTTGGTTTTAATGCAGTTTTTTTGTAACTAATAAAGAAATCAGAAAGATTAATCTTTCTTTGTTGCGTATCAGATTTGATAATTAATTTAGCATTTAAAGCAAGAAGTGCGGTTGTTGCATCAGCGATTGGCGAGGCATTGGCAATATTGCCGGCTAAAGTCCCAACATTTCTTATTTGCTTAGAACCCAGTTGTGAAACTGCTAAATAGAGAATAGGCAAATTTTGTCTAATAATTGTATTAGAAAGAATATCAGAGAATGTCGTGGTTGCACCAATTATAATTGTATTTTTCTTTTCATGGACAAAATTGAGTTCTTGTATTGCTGATATATCAACTATTACTGGATATTTCTGCTTTTTGATATTGATATCAACCATTACATCCGTACCACCATTGATAATTTTGGCATCGTATTGTTTAAGAATTTCGAAGAGTTCATTTACGGATTGGGGAAAGAAGTATCTGTGCTCGGTTGTGGGAATTGTTTCTATTTTCTTACTAATAGCAAGCAATGATTTTTTAACTTTATTAAAGTATTTTGGAATGATTGTGAATTTCTGTTTCGACAAAAAGGAAATCGCATTTTTGATTGACTCATAACCTGTGCACCGGCATAAGTTACCTTCTAATGCATCATTGATTTCAGTTTGCGAAGGTTTAGGATTGCATAAAAATAGTGCGAACAAAGACATAATAATACCTGGCGTGCAATAACCGCACTGAACACCGTGATAATCTAAAATTGTTTTTTGAATCGGGTGTAATTTATCCGGAGTTCCTAATCCTTCAATCGTGACAATGTGTTTTCCGTGCATTCGGACCGCTGGCATCAGACAAGAATTAACGGCGCGATAACAAACTTTATTGTCTTTTAGAGTGCCGACGACAATTGTGCAAGCACCGCAGTCTCCTTCAGAGCAGCCTTCTTTAGTGCCGGTTAAATTAAGTTCATTGCGTAGAAAATGTAAGACTGTTTGCTTGGGTGAAACGGTTGTTGTTATTTGTTGTCTGTTGAGGAAAAAAGAAATATTATACAATTTCAATTAATAGTGTCTTTAAGAGACTGACGCAGCATTATCTTTAATGTTTTTTTACCAATAGTAGTTTTAAAGTATCGTTCTCGTCTTAGTGCATCTTGTTTTGACAAAAAATACTCACAGAAGATTAGTCGAAATGGTCTTCGATACTCAGTCGCTTTTGATTGTCCGTGAAAATGTTCGGTTAAACGTCGTTTAAGATTTGTTGTATAACCAATATAAAAATTGTTATCTTTTTTACTGATTAAGATATAAACCGAGTGGATAAGTTTTCCCATAGTTTGATTCTAAAAAGAAACATATAAACGGTGAAGCAGACCGTATAAAACGGTCGCTTCACCGTCCTGAAGTGTGCTTGGCACTACTTCAGAGACTCCAGCGGCAAGACTCGAACTTGCAACCCTCCGGTTAACAGCCGGATGCTCCACCATTGAGCTACGCTGGAAGTGTAATATCATAATTAAATTTTTTGCTTTAGTCAAGAATTAGCGAATGACTGCAAACTTTTTTAAGTCATGACCAAAACTCGTTTTCAGTAGAGCAAAATAGAGACCAGAACCAACTTTCTTGCCCGCTTCATTTATGCCATCCCAGTATGCACCGATATTTTCTAATTCGGATATCGCGCCTTCAATACCATATCTGCCGGGTGCGGGTAAAAAGTCTGTGTTTAATTTTAAGGTTCTTACTAGTTCACCGTTCATTGTGTAAATCAGAATTTTAGCATCGGCAGGTCGTTTCATCAGCAACAATGGAAAATAGATACGCATTTGGTTCTGATTGATAAAAGGATTAGGATAGGGGTTACCAAGTTGGTCTTGGTAGTATTCGGTTCGAATTGGCGGAGCGATTTTTAATACTGAATCAATATTAGGAATTCCCCAGCCCAATGTGCAATTAGGAACATAGTTAATATCTTCATACCATTCAAGTCTAAAATCTGATTTACCAAGACTTGATGTCATACACAGATATTTTTTAACAGAATCCGCATTCCATTCCGGATGTGCTTCAAAAAGCACTGCTGCACAACCAGCAATCAAAGCCGTTGCGCAAGAAGTTCCACTGCTACCGTCAAGAGTCTGAGTTGAATCAGGAGAAACTGCAATTACTGTGTCCGACATTGCGACAAAATTTGGTTTGGTGCGACCATCATAAGTTGGTCCAATACCGGTTGCGGCATTTTGTCCTTTCCAAGGTGTCATTGATTTTGTTACTCCACCGGCGGTTATAATTCCGATTGCATCACCGGGTGCGACAATATATCGTGAAGGCCAGGGGAATTGAGCCAACGGAGCATTGCCCATTGCGCTAACAACCAGCACGCCTCTTTTAGCAGCCAGTCCGGCAGCGATAGATACGGGTATGGTTTTACCATCATAATCTTTATTAACATACCAACTGCGATAACCTAAGGAACTTGAAATAATCTGGGCACCTTCGCGTTCTGCCCATTCCAGACCAGAAATCCAAATGTCTTCTTCGGTTGTTGTTTCATAGGTGATACCAGTACGGGTTTTGTAAAGTTCAGTTTTTCCGATAAGTAAATCAACGCCCGGCGCGACGCCAACAATATTACCCGGTTGATAACCAGCAATGATTGATGCCATTCTTGTGCCGTGGTCCGGTTGTTCTTTGAAATCTTGCAATGTATCATAATCAGCATTACTGTCACCACGTTCAAACCAGATGGTTAATGGTTGATTGTTTATTGTTGTAGTTTTTGGTGCATAAGAAAAATCCTGAGACAATACAACTGGTAAGGACCAAGTGATGCCAAAATCAGAAGATTTAGTCGAATAAATAATACCTTGAGTCTCGTATGTTACGAACAGCGTATCCTGAATTGAAAACGAAAAATCACCAATAGTTAAAAGGTTATCGGTAATTGGATAATTTTGGCTCCAGGAATTTCCACCATCAATTGATTTAATTATTGATAATTTTATAGTTGGTGAATTTGTGTAATCTTTCTTGATTAAATAAATTGTATTACCATTGACTTGCACTTTTATTGCACCGGCAAAACTATCAATTGTATTGACAGTTGATTTGTATTGGTAAATTTTCTGAGACTTCAATCCCACAGTAAAGATTTGCACTTGATTTAATGAATCAGTAATCACGAATGGATTGATAATTGGTTCATCAAATTCATTAATTTTTATTGGAAGTTGGGGAGAAGCAGAATATGGGTTTGTGATAATTGCTTTACGCAAATATAAAACTGAATCAGGATTGGTATATACGATGTAAAGAGTATCATCTTTTGCAAAAATATTCGGATTTTTTCCATTACCCAATGCAATTTGAGGATAGGCAGTTGTTTCGACAAAGTTTTCCAGATAGAGTTTTGTAATTGGTTGATAGGGCGCTTGTGGTAGTAAATCCTGCCAAACAACATAGACAACCGAATCTTTGCCAGTGACTGCGATGTTTGGAATTGACATGCGGTCAGTATAGGTCAATGTCCGTCGTTGAGGAGCAGACCAGGTCTGTCCATTGTTATTGCTATAACTGTAAAAAAGTCCTTTATAAGGCGGGCTGGATGGACTTAGGTAGGTATCTGCAGCATAAAATAAATAGATGCGATTAGATGGCGATTTATAAAGTTGAGGTGAATTTACTAAATCAAGATTCTGTAAATTAGAGATTGGTTCGGTTATATTAGAACTACGATTAATGAAGAAATTGTTTCCACCAAGAAAATCGTGTTCTTTAAAGATTTTCAGATTCGATAATGCATTGTGTTTTCTTTTTAAACCAGTATCAAGAATCGCAAGTTTTACCCTTGAGCCAGTATAACCTTTATTAAAAACCGATGGAATACCAAGCATCGCATTTTGGTCATAAGACAGACCATAAAAGCGCCTCATATCAGTTGTATCAATTTTATCAGAATTTTTATCAGCAGTTTCGTCCATATCAAACGGAGTATCTATTTCTTGTGAATGAATTCCGACTTGAGTAACATTATAAACAAACGGCAGATTGTAGATTCTTTCGACTAGATCAGGTGACACTTGAAAACTTGCGGCATTTAACCAGTTGGAAACTGTGCGGAGTTCAGCACCAAGATTTGCAATTTCATCAATATATTGTTGATAGACCGGTAAATCGTTAAAATCATAAACCATACCTGAATAGTTTAACCGTCTTTGAATCGCTGACTCAGAGAGTTTCGGAGTATAATTTTCAGTAATTCTTGTATATTCGGATTCAGTTCGAAAACCTTTGTCGGTGAAATAAACCCAGATGATATTATTATCAATTTGGGGAGGTGCTTGTTTGATTGGTGTGCGATAAAATGGCGTGTTAAAAAATAGTAATAATGTTATAATAAGGTTCATATGCTATATGGAATATATTTCGTTAATAAACCACCAAATACTACAAAAATGAGAAAGGTAATTATGCATAATGCGATGTTGACTATTCCAAGGATAAGACAGGTTCTGCCGATTTTTTTCCCTTGAGGAGATAAACTTCCCTGAAGCAATATCACACCGAAGATGATTCCGAACAGGGGATAGACTAGAGAAAAAATATACAACCAGGTGACATTGAGCAAGTACATCATATCAATCAATGATTGCATCCGGCCGGCTTGCATTTGCATTGCTTCATTAAACCAATTTGCTTTGTTTAATTCATCCATATTGTCCTCCGATTTGTCAGAGTTAATTAAAATTTAAATACCCCGTAGAGGAATTGAACCTCCAGCCCACGGATTAAGAATCCGTTGCTCTACCAGGTTGAGCTAACGGGGCCTATATTCATAATTTATTTAACGCGCCCGGCGCGACTCGAACGCGCAACCTACGGGTTCGAAGCCCGGCACTCTGTCCTATTGAGCTACGGGCGCAAAAAATTTCTAAGAGTGAGTGACCCGAATCGGGCAACATCCTAAGTTACTTAACAGGTATCACTCACCATTTCAATTTTAGGGTGAGTGACGGGAATTGAACCCGCAACATCCTGAGCCACAGTCAGGTGCTCTAACCAAGTTGAGCTACACTCACCATGAACATAAAACTTACCTACAGAGGTACTGAGGACACAGAGAATCACAGAGATTTTTTCTTTCAGATACTCTGGTGTCTCTGTAGAGTTTTCTACCGCGCCTGAAGGGATTCGAACCCCTGACCCTCGGATTAGAAATCCGATGCTCTATCCAACTGAGCTACAGGCGCAAAATCGGGGAGACTGGATTTGAACCAGCGGCCCCCACGTCCCAAGCGTGGTGCGCT
>CAZXRM010000045.1:0-10182 GCA_964642595.1 uncultured bacterium | reverse complement strand
GTAAAATACAACCGGATTTAAATCAAGATATGAGTAATAAAAAAGATAAAAATCTTTTTATTTTCTGATTAATTCCTTTCCATTACTATCATTCAGTTTATTGGTCGCAATCAGAATTACATCAATTAACCACCAGATACCAAACCCACCAGCTGTGATAAGTTTAAGAATGCCCAGACCAATATAACCAAGATAGAATCGGTCAACGCCAAGACCGCCAAGAAAGATTGATAGAAGTAATGCAACTAACCAATCTTTACCGCCGCCGGCTTTTAATCCGCCAAGTCGCACACCGCACTTAACACAGATTTCCGCATTGGCATTGACTTCTGCAGCACAATTATGACAGTATTTAGTTCCTGCCATTGGTTTCACACCGCAGTTCACACATATCTCTGCTTTTTCTGCGACTTCTTTTCCGCAATTTCGACAATACATATTGCCTCCGTTCTTATTATTTAATATTACAATACAAAATTTATGTAAATTGTCAAGTCTTTTTCACAACCAAACAATTAGCAATAATATCGTGCAGCGCCTGTTTTCTTTCGGTGAATTCCGCCATAATAAAACCAATATATAAAATTATTGCAGAAACAATTTTAGCAAAATGCCGCCCGGTCGCCTGTCCAAATGAAATCCCGTTTCCCTGCATATCGGTAACACATATCTTCATCGCTTGTTTTCCAAGTGTTGCCTGCTTGTCCGAACTTTCCATTAGTGCATAATATAACCAGCTTGCAATTGAACCGACAAACCATCCGCTATAAGAAAACAATGCATTTAGTATCAATATCGGAATAAAAAGAATCAACCCGTCAATGAACGACGCAACGAATCGTAACCAAAAACCGGCATAATGCAAACTGGTCGCGCCAACAATACTTACGCCCGATAATCTGACACCGCACTTAATGCATATTTCTGCATTAGGACTTACCGCATTTCCGCAATGCGAACAATAATTCGCTCCATTCATTGGATTCACTCCGCAATTAAGACAAATCTCTGCTTTTTCCGCCACTTCCTTACCACAATTACGGCAATACATAATACCTCCTTGAGGTAAATTCCAAAGCCCAAATCCTAAATCCTAAATAATATCTAATTACCAAAATACAAATGTTCAAAATTGCTTTGAATTTTGATATTAGAATTTTATTATTGTTTCGGATTTCGATATTCGTATTTCGAATTTCACCCATAATTATCTTTTGAACATTTTCAATTTTCCCGAACCCATACTTTGCATCAGTTGTTTTGCCTGTTTGAACTCTTTCAAAAGCCGGTTAATATCTTCGACCGATGTTCCGCTCCCTTGAGCAATTCTTTTTCGTCTTGAACCATCAATAATATCCGGGTCTTGCCGTTCATCTCTAGTCATTGACAGAATAATTGCCTCGGTCCTGCCAAAATCCTTGTCATCAACATTTTCCAGTCCCTTAACATTAGATGCGCCAGGTATCATTGCCAAAAGTTTGGAAATGTTTCCCATCTTTTTTATTGCTTTTAACTGCTCTAAGAAATCATTAAAATCAAACTTGCCTTTTAGAAATTTCTCGGCAACTTTTTCCTGTTCTTGTGGTGCCATTGCCTGCGAAACTTTTTCCTGAAGCGTTAAAATATCACCCTGACCGATAATCCTGGTTGCAATCCGCTGTGGCGAAAACTCTTCCAAATCCTCAATCCGCTCACCCGTGCCCATAAAATAAACCGGCACTGATGTTACCTTGCGGATTGAAACAATCGCACCGCCTTTGGCATCACCATCCAGTTTTGTTATAATCACACCAGTTAGACCGAGCCGAGTGTGAAATTCCTGTGCTTGATTAACCGCGTCCTGTCCGACCATACCATCAACCACCTGTAAAATATAATGCGGTTTTGTTTTATCTTTGATTGACAGTAGTTCTGACATCAAATCATCATCAATATGCAATCTACCGGCAGTATCAAAAATCACCAGTTGATTAGAATTTTTCTTTGCCTGCTCTAAAGCTGATAAACAGGTTTTTAAAGCATCACTGCCGACCGGGCAAAAATCTACCTGTGCCCTTTGCGCCAAAATCTTTAACTGTTCGGATGCCGCCGGTCGCTTGACATCACACGCTACCAATAATGGCTTTTTATGCCTATATTTAATAGCTAATTTTGCGGATGTCGTCGTTTTACCGGTCCCCTGTAATCCAACCAGTTCAATGATTGTCGGCACTGCAGAAAATTGTATTTTTTCTTGTTTTTCTCCCAACAATTTTACCAGTTCCTGGAAAAGTGTAACATTAATCAGTTCGCCTGGTTTTAAACTCTCAACGATTTTTTTCTCTTCAATCTTTTCCTGCAAGCCACGGATAAACTCGCCAACTACTTTATAATTAACATCGGCTTCGAGTAAAGTTATTCTAATTTCTCTTAATGCTTCATTAACTTCCTTAGCACTTAACCGACCATAACCAAGCAGTTTTCTCTGTAATTTTACAAACTTGTCAGTGATTACTTCAAACATTTTGTTTTCTCTGAATAGAAAAATTGTAGGGCAAGGCTTTAGCCTTGCATAGTAAAGCAAACCTGAAGGTTTGCCCTACATATTCATCAATTGAAAATTTAATATTTAGAATTTTATTTGACATTAGAAATTTGAAATTAGATATTTTTAAGTTGTCTGATTGTTTCAGCATAGTCTTTCGATTTAAATATCGCTGTTCCCGCAACCAGAATGTCTGCACCTGCATCAATCAACTCTTTTGCGTTGGTCGGATTAACACCACCGTCAACCGCAACCACTATATTTCTTTCCTGTATCATCTCTTTTACCTGTCGAACTTTATCATATGTTGATTCAATAAATTTCTGCCCGCCAAAACCAGGATTAACACTCATTATCAAAATCTCATAAATATCATTTAAAAATGGTTTGATTGCTTTTAATGGCGTGTCAGGGTTTAATGCAATACCCGCAAGTTTTCTCTGCTTTTCAATTAACCTCAGACATTGCTTGGGTCTACTCGTTGCTTCGATATGAAAAATAACTGCCTCTGAATCTTTGGCAAACTCGCTAATCAGATTTTCTGGTTTGACAATCATCAGATGACTGAAAATAGGAACTTTTGTAATCGGTCGGATTGCTTGTAATATCGGAACACCAAAACTCAAATTGGGTACAAACTGACCATCCATCACATCCAGATGAATCATATCACAACCAGCTTTTTGCACCTTTTTTATTTCCTTGGCAAGGTTTGATAAATCACAGTTTAATATTGATGCAGCAACCTTGACTCTGCCCTTACGATTAGACTTTAAGATTTGACTCTTGAACATTGAACCTTGAACCATTTTAACGTTTCCTGGCAACAATCAATCGGACGGTATCACCGGTAAAAGTTCGCATCCCGTCTTCCGGGTATTGAATAATTACGGTTCCGCCCGGCTCGTCACTAATAATTTCCTGAATACCGCCGACAATCAACCCATTGCTGATTATTGAATCTATTGCTTCCTGAGTTGTCAATGTAACAAGATTCGGCATAAAAAACATACCAATTGCACCATTCGAAACAAAAATACGAAAATAACTGCCGAGTGGAATTTCCGAACCAGCGCCCGGTTCGGTTCCGATGATTTTACCGGACGGAATATTCACCGAGCGGATTGATTCGACTTTAACCTGCTGAATATTCAGACTGACGAGCATTCTCAAGCCCTGTTCTAAAGACATCTGCTCTAAGAATGGCACTTTGACCATCTGCGGACCTTTGCTTACCATTAAATTTATCTTTTTACCGCTCTTTACGATACTATTGGGTAAAGGTTTTTGACCAACCACATAACTATACGGATAAATTGTATCATAAACTTGTTTCACGCTGCCCAGTGCAAATTTCTGATTGATTAAATCCCGCTGGGCTTCAACCAAAGGCTTACCAATCAGATTGGGCACTGCAACATTTTTCCCGCTGCCGATAATCTTGGGCATTATAAAGAAATTGAACACGAAAAAACCCATTCCGAACGAACAAAAAATAACAATCAACCAGACAAGAACTTTTTTTATCATTTAAATATCTCTCCCAGTTTTACTCGCTGGCCATTGATAAAATCTGTACCGGTAATAACTTTTTTACCTTCGAGTTGTAATGACAATATCTCAATCCAACCGTCCTGAGTTGCAGAAAATAAACTCTTATTAAAACTTATAATTTGCCCTGGAATATATTTTCCGATTTCCAAGCCTGCGTGTTGTAATGGAATTATTGTTTTCAATATTTTTACCCTTTTATCCCGAAAATGGGTATATGCACCCGGTTCAATTGACAAACTACGAATCTGATTATGAATCAGTTGTGTCTTCTGATTCCAATTTATCAAGCACTCTTCATTTTTAATCTTCTTTGCCAGTGTGACCTGACTTGCATCCTGAACTTTCTTTTGATATTTATTATCTTTAATTAATTGCAAAGTTTCAATGATTAAATCAGCCCCGATTTGTGCTAACCTTATTTGTAATTCGTCGAAGGTCTCATTCTCATTAATTTCTGTTTCCGACTGAAGGATAATTTCACCGGCATCCATTCCTTCATTCATAAAAAAGGTCGTAACACCGGTCTTTTTTTCATTATTCATAATCGCTCGTTGAATCGGTGCCGCACCGCGATATTTCGGTAATAAAGACGGATGGATATTGATAAATCCCTTTTTGGGTATGTTTAATAATTTAGATTTGATAATATAACCGTATGCCGCAAGCACACACAGGTCAATTTTCTCAACGCTCAGTTGCTGATGTACTTCATCAATATTGGGGTTGTCCGGCTCGATGACTTTTAAGTTTAGTTTTTCTGCGGTTAGTCTTACCGGACTGACTTGCGGTTTTAACCCCCGACCGGCTTTTTTTTCAGGTGCGGTTACAACATATCTGATATCATAACCGGCTTGGAAAATTCGCTCTAAACTGGCACAGGCAAATTTTGAAGTTCCCCAGAATATGATACGCATTTACTTTTCTATCTTACCATGCTCAATTTCATCTAATTGCTGCTTGAGCATTTTTCTTCGGGTTGCGGATAAATGGTCAATAAAAAATATACCGTTCAGATGGTCAATTTCGTGCTGTAGTACTCTTGCTAATAATCCTGAGCCAGTTATTTCAATTTCCTTTCCTTGTTCATTAAAACCTTTAACTACAACCTTACTCGGTCTTAAAATAACTTCGACAATTCCCGGGAAAGACAAACATGCCTCTTCCCGTTCTTCTTTACCTTCTTTTGAAACTATTTCCGGATTAAGCACTGCGACCGGGTCTTGTTCAACGCCCAACCCTTTGGGATTGAAAACAAAAATCGCCAAAGATTCACCAATCTGGTTTGCCGCAAGACCAAGCCCATCTTGACAAAGCATTGTCGTCTTTAAATCCGCAATTATTTTCTTAATTGCATCATCAACCTTTTTGACTGGCTTAGTCTTTTCCCTTAAAATCGGGTCGCCGTAAAGACGGACTTTTCTGTTTTTCCCTTGCATTTAATTTGATTGCCACGAATAAACACGAATTGACGCGAAGCGTAGCAATAGCAACACAAATCTTTCTGAAATTTACTTCTTATTCGTGTTTATTAGTACGCATTCGTGGCTAAATTATTATATTTTATAAGCGATTGATGTCTTTTCAATCTCGATTTCTGTATTTTCAGCAACTTTTACCATAAATGTCCGTTCTTTGACATTGGTAATAATACCATAAATACCACCAGAAAGCACAATGCGGTCACCTTTTTTCAGTTCGGCAAGCATTTGGTTATGTTTTTTCTGCCTGCGCTGCTGTGGCAGAATCATCAAGAAATACAGAATCACGATAATCAGGATAATCGGTAAGAATCCGACTAACGGATTTCCACCTGCGGCTGGTGCGGCACTTTGTCCGTATGCTAAGTTAATCATTATTCCTCCATTATTTATATAGTTTATTTTTGATAATATATCTATAGACATTTTCTGGTATTTTATACCGAAAACTCTTATTGTTTTTTATGCTCTTTCTAATCTCATTACTCGCAACATCAATTTGAGATATATCAACTGCGATTTTATCTTTTAAACTTTGAACTTTGAACTTTATATTGGGTCTTTTCATCACCACCATCTTCGCATACTTTGTGAGATTTTCCGGTTGCTTCCACTTATTAAGTACTTGATATTGGTCAGAACCAATTATCAAAAACAGTTTATATCGTGGATATTTTTTATGTAAAGCTTTTAAGGTCTCAATTGTCCAGGAAATACTTTTAATCTCTTTCTCGATTTCACACAATGCAAACCTGGCATTATCTTTTATCGCTATTTTTACCATATTCCGGCGATGCATATAATCAATTAATTGCTTTTTATGCGGCGGAATAAAAGTCGGGATGAATAATACCTTATCCAAATTTAACTGCTCGCATACTTCTTCAATCGTTATTAGATGTCCGATATGAATCGGGTCAAATGCGCCTCCGAAAATACCAATTTTCATTTAATTATTTGGGTTGCAGACGCTGTAATCTTTCTTTTGCTAATTTACTAACTTCAATATTTAAACTGTCATCTTTCAGCGATTCGTATATCGCAATCGCCTGTAAAATCGAGTCGGTCTTTTCATAAATCTGACCGATTAGAAATTGGCTGTGTCTTGCCCATTTTGTATCAGGGTACTGGTTTTGAACATAGTCTAAATATACTCGTGCCGATTGAAATTCACCGCTGGTAAAATATAATTTACCAATCAAATAACTTTTTTCTGCCCATCTTTCATATACTTTTTTTCTTAAATCCGTTATCTGTTCCTGATATTTTGTTGCTGGATAACGCTCCTGTAAATCTTCCAGGGCATCGAGCGTTTTTGACAGAATGACCTGGTCTTTACCGACTGCCGGTGTAATATTGAAATAACATAATGCCAGTTTATAGATCGCATCTTCCAGATACTCATTACCGGTAAAACTATTGATAAAAAACTCGAACTCCGGAATTGCGGATTGATAGTCCTTTTTCTGGAAATAAGCATCGGCAAGATAAAACTGCGCATCCGCCGCATAACTACTACCCGGATAATTAAAAACCAGATTTTGAAATAATTCAATCGCTTTGTTATATTTTTTTGACTGCAGCAAATCAAGTGCAATAGTAAAATCCTGGTCGGGTGAAGATGAAGTAATAACTGTCTGTTTTTTACTACAGGCAATAAAACATAACACTATAAAAATACCCAATAAAAATTTATTGATTTTCACTTCTATTTTATTTGACCAACAACCTCTCGAATCAGACAGGTTAATTTTGGTTCGGCTTTGTTTGCGGCGTTTAAAACATGGACGAATTTAACCGAGCTCATCGCATCCGGTAAACCCATATCTGTAACAACTGAAAATCCTATTACTTTAACGTCAATCTGTCTTGCAACAATCACTTCTGGTACGGTTGACATACCGACCGCATCACCGCCGATAATTCTTAAGAAACGATATTCGGCCGCAGTTTCCAAATTCGGTCCGTGCACGCCAATATAAACGCCGCGTCTTACGGCAATTTTTTGTTCAATTCCGACTTTTTCTGCAAGTTCGATTAATTGCCTATCATAACAATTATACATATCCGGAAATCTCGGTCCCAGTCTTTCATCAGTGACTCCGCGTAACGGATTATCACCCATCAAATTTATATGGTCGGTAATTATCATTATATCACCGCATTTAAATTGAGGGTTCAAACCGCCGCAGGCATTGGAAACAATCAATATTTTTATACCAAGCGCTTTCATCAAGCGAATCGGAAAAGTAATGTCCCGCATATCGTAACCTTCATAGTAATGGAATCTGCCCTGCATCACACAGACATCTTTGCCGCTTAACTTGCCAAATATCAATCGTCCGGTATGGCTTTTAACCGTGGTTGTCAGAAAATTCGGTATTTTTGAATATTCGATTGAAGTGCTGATTTTTATATCTTCGACCAGACGATTTAAACCGGTTCCCAGAATAATACCAATTTGCGGTTTAATCTGAGTATGCTGGCGTACAGATTTAACGCTGTTTTTAATATTTTTGAATATTGAATTATCTTTTTTAAATATATCAAGCATTTTTCTTAGTATCTCTATCAATTTGCATCGTAAGATTAGAAATTATTGATTTAATCTGTCCGATCAGATTTATTTTATGGGATTCCAGTTCATTGATTTTTTCCTGAATTTTTCTCACCTGCTCTTGAGTATCTTTTTTAATACTCTCTGCGTCCATTTTCGCTTTAGTAATAATCAACTCAGCTTCTTTGCGGGCATTATCTTTTATATCGGTTGTTGCTTTTTGAGCGGTCAATAATGTATCTTTAAGCAATTTTTCGTTCTTCTCAAAACCTTCAATTCTCACGGTTAACTCGTCAACTTTTTGGGCTAATGCGATTTTCTCATTACGCAACTCATCCAATTCCTTGCTGATGATGGTTAAAAACGCTTTAACTTCATCGCGGTTAAACCCACCAAAACCCTTGGAAAACGTCTTGTTTTTTATCTCATTTGGTGTTATTGGCATATTTACATTCTACTAATGGTTTTAGTTTTAGTCAACCCCGCTCTTCATATATTAAATATTATTTTGAAAGAACAGGGGTCAATTTTAATTGGGCAGGGTTTTTCCGAGCGATTCGCAAATCGTTTGAAGAATTCTGTATCTCGAAAAATAGCGGTCGGTCTCCATTCGCAACGAAGTCGCAATGCTTTCATAATGCCTCGGAAAATGTTTTTGATTGATATTTACACCAATGCCAATAATGTAATAATTCGGCTGATTATTATCGGATGCAGTTGTCTCGGTCTCGACCAGAATTCCGCATATCTTATGATTATTCAGTATTATATCGTTAATACCCTTTATATCAAATTTCATCGGCATAAATTGGGAAATATTTTTTTCCAGCGCCTTTTTCACGCACGTACCGATTATTTTTGTCAAACCGGTAACTTCAGATAATGTCTTTTGCGGTCGGTAGATTGTTGAAAAATATAGTCCACCTTTATCCGAGACCCAGACTTTTTCAAACCTTCCCCGTCCTTTATTCTGTATTGTCGCTAAAACAACACTTCCCTGATTTTCGCCATTTCGTGCCAATTCAAATGCTATATTCTGAGTCGAGTCGAGTTTTTGATGAGCATAAATTGTATGCCCGAACCGCAGACCAGGATTTCTTAAAATTCGCATTTTCTATAATCACAAATAAACAAATTTCACGAATTCTTTTTAATCTGTGAAAATCTGTGTAATCTGTGGTTTCTTTTAATAATTATAAAATCCCTTTTTCGTTTTTCGACCAAGATAACCAGCCGCTACCATTCTTTTGAGTAATGGACAAGGGCGATATTTCGGGTCGCCTAAATCACGATGCAATACATTTAGAATATCAAGACAAATATCCAGTCCAATTAAGTCGGCCAAAGCCAAAGGTCCCATCGGATGATTCATCCCAAGTTTCATAACAGTATCAATCGCTTCTTTATCACCAACCCCTTCTTGCAAAGCAAAAATTGCTTCGTTAATCATCGGTAAAAGAACCCGATTCGAAACAAAACCCGGTGAGTCATTAACCACGACCGGTGTTTTTCCTAGTTTTTTAGATAACTCTATGATAATAGTAGTTGTTTCATCGCTTGTTGCCAGACCTTTGACGACTTCGACCAATTGCATTAAAGGCACCGGATTCATAAAATGCATCCCGATAACCTTGTCGGCTCTTTTAGTTGCTGCGGCAATTTCTGTAAGTGAAATGGTTGAAGTGTTTGATGCAAGAATTGTATCGGGCGAAGATTGTTCATCAAGTTTCTTGAATAGGTCCTTTTTAATATCCAGTTTCTCAACGATTGCTTCAACCACTAACTGGCAATCTTTTGCCAGACTTAAATTTGTACCGGTTTTAATTCGCGTTAAAGTTGCATCCGCATTTTCCTGAGTCATCTTTGCTTTTTCGACCATTTTGGAAAGACTTTTTTTTATACCCGCCATTGCTTTGTCAAGAAATTTCTGGTCAATATCAATCAAAACTACTTCATAATTATTTGCCGCGAAGGTTTGGGCAATACCATTACCCATCGTACCTGCGCCGATTACGCCGACTTTCTTTATATCCATAATTCACTCCTTATCATAATGATTACGGCGATAA
>CAZXRM010000044.1:0-10241 GCA_964642595.1 uncultured bacterium | reverse complement strand
ATCTTTACATCTCTATTAACCCGTATATTTACCTGCCTTTTTAGATGGCGAATTATAAGTCATTGTAAATGATTTACTAAACTGCTTTTTCCTCGCTTCTCGTTGCTCGTTACTCGCTGCTATTTCTCACTTCCCATACACTACCCTATGCTTGTTAGTTTTTCTCTGTTAGTTGTTGGTTGTTAGCCAATTAGCAGAAATTTCAACTCAATTTTTAATCTACCTGCAGGTAGAGTATGTAAGATATTGAATGTTAATGAAATAAGTAAAAATCATCACCTTTAATTAGGGACACTTCCCGTATTTTTCTTGACGATTCTTCTTGTTTTGATATAATTTTCTTATGTCTCGCATTGCAAGAGTTGTTGCTGTTGGTTTGCCGCATCATATAACTCAAAGAGGTAATAATCGTGCTGATGTTTTCTTTGATGACAGTGACCGTATGTATTACATACAGACATTGCATAAATATTATGCTGAATTCAAACTGACAATTTGGGCATATTGTTTAATGAACAATCACGTTCATTTATTAGCAGTTCCCGAATATCAATTCTCATTATCTCAAGGTATCGGTCGAACCAATCTTATTTATACTCAATATGTCAATAAGAAATACAATTGTAGTGGTCGGCTTTGGCAGAACCGATTCTTTTCTTGTCCGGTAGATAAAGAACAATATCTTTGGGTGGTTGCAAGATATATTGAAACAAATCCAGTTCGAGCTCGACTTGTTAAACAACCATTAGATTATCACTGGTCAAGTGCAATGAAACATATTAAAGGCGTGAATGATTTATTAATAAATGAATCAGATTGGTTAAAACCAGAAATGAGAGAAGAATATAGTCAATTTATTAAAGAGCAGTCTGAAGACGAAATAATTATGATTCGCAAAGCGACATCAAGTGGCAGACCATTAGGTGGGAAGAAATTTACAGAAAATCTTGAAAAAGTGCTAATAAGAAAACTTCAAACTCAAACTCCCGGAAGACCCCTAAAGAAAAATAAATACGGGAAGTGTCCCTAATTAATTCATCTTGGGAAGGTGAGATTTAGGCGGTTTTTAATTCGTTTAATTTGTGATAACCTAATAGTTATAAAAATCATATTTATTCAACATCAATATATTCTATCAGCATTTCCTGACCAGAAACAATCTCAACTCCTTTTTTGCAATCGCAACCGAATATAAAAGTTTCGTTATTTTGCTGATTACAATTTATTGTAGAATTTTTACCTTTGGAGATTGCTTCGGTCGTAACACTCCCTCGCAATGACAAACCGGGAGAAATAATTTCTTTTTTACATTTTGGACAGCGGAATTTGACTGGAATGATTTCAATTTCTAGAATGCTCTTTTCGGCAATCGTGTCTTTTTTTATAGAATCAAAGTAAAATTGCACGCAATCCGGCACAATTGCCGTTCCTTCGCCGACTTTGAGTTTAATCTTTTTTATCTTTTGGGCTTTATTTTCATTGGCAACCGCTAATGCCTGGTCAAGAATTGACTGAGTTATCGAAAGTTCATGCATAACCGCTAAAATCCACTATCCGCTATCCGCAATTCGCTTTTTGGATTAAGCGGCCGGCGGAAAGCGGTAAGCGGTTTGTTAATTATTCTATTTCTTCGGTTTTGGTTCCAATCCCTGCAGCATTGATTTTGCAGTTGCATCATTCGGATTTTTACGGAGCCAATCCTGCAGAACGGTTTTTGCCTTTGCTGTATCAAACATATAATCAGTATAGAGACTGACTAGACTTTGAACCGGTTCAGGTTTGTTAGGATTCTGAATTTGCGCTTGTTGGTAAACCTGCTCGGCAGCTTGGTAGTTTCCCTGCTGTTGATAAATCCAGCCGCGTCGTAAAGTCAATTCCGGGTCTTTGTAGCCAAGTTTGTCAACCGAATCGAGATAGGCAATGGAACCGGCAAAGTCTTGTTTCATCAACGAAAACATTGACAGATTATAATAAATAGGTACTTTGCGCTGCGGGTCAATTTCAAATGAAAGAGTTTTGGCTAAAGTCGTAATTGCCAAATCGAGTTGTCCGGCTTTCTGATATTCCTGAGATAGTGCGGCATAACTCGCAATATAGTTCATAAACAGACCTTTGGTGTTATCGTCTTTGCTGACTTTTGGGTCGAGCATACTAACCATTTTGTAATTATCGAGCAGATATTGAGTTCGGGCAACATCAACCTGACCTAAATTTTTATTATTTGTAACGCGATTTACCAATCCTTCCAACTTGAGATAGGGCTCGACATCTTTTAAGTTTTCACCGCGGTCAACGGTCGTAGCAAAAAATACTGACATCTGTCCTTCATTGTAATTATCCATAACTTTGGTCATAAATTCTTCGGCAGTTGATGCATAATCTTCGGGCCAGCGCAGTTTGACACCGGCATTGGTCGCAATTATGTCTCTTATCATTATATCTTTTAAAAGAAATGTTCGGCGATTTTTACCCATAAAACCCTGCGGCAATTCATCAATAATCGGTTTGCCATCAACTCGTTCGGTCAGACTGAATGATATCGGCGCACCCCACTCTTTTAATTGCCGAACATACCAATTGGTGTTTAGCAATGATAAATTAGCGACCGCAACATTTTTGCCGAACATCGGGTCATAATTAGCCGGTCGGTTTGGAACATTCTGCACAAACCATAATGGAAATGTATCATTATCGCCGTTGGTGAACATTATTGCTTTACCTTCACCAACCGAAAATATCATATTATATCCATATTCAGCCGGAATCCAGTCTCCGCGTCTGGTAACCGAACCGTAGTTAAATGCAATCGGTATTAACAATAATATAATGCAACAAGCCGATACTGCCTGAACATATATTTTACGGAATTTCAGGCGCGGAATAATCCAGTTGAGAAAGGCGTTAATTCCCAGACCGATAAATATTGCGAAAAATACATACGAGAATGCATAGAAGTAATCACGCTCCCTGACCTCACGATACTGTAATTGCTGTCGTGGGTCTGATGGTGAATACTTGGGGTTGAGATAGGTTAACAGACCAATTGACGCAATAAAGAAACATAATACAATCAGCCACCATGATTTTCGGTCGCGTTTGAAATGGTCAAAGATTCCCCAGAAACCAAGTATCACCGGAATTATGCCAATTAGCGCCTGCCAGCGAATTCGTAAATAAATATCAAGATTCTTCTCCCCTGCCCACTGCCAGAGAAAATACCGCAGATAATATTTTAATTGTTCGAAATATCCGACAAACAAACTGAATGCTGGATAACTGTTTGGATAATTCCGATAATCGTTTTCAGTTAAGAATTGGGTTTTTCTGGGCAGCAGTTTCATCGGGTCGTATTGTTCACGCATCAAGACACTGACAAAATCTTTCCAGTTTGCCGGATTTACTTCATCAATCGCCGGATTTAATCTGGAGCGAACCAGTAAATACAACTGCACGGTGCCAGCCAGGAAAATTAAAACTAATCCCCAGAAAACATAAGTTTTATCCAGCTTCTTTTTGGTATGCAGGTAATAAAGGTAACCGCCGTATATTAAGACAAAAATAACAAATAAAAATCCTTTGGTCAATAAAATCTGCAATAAGGCGACCGGCGGTGATGCAAGGAATAAGACAAAATAACCGATTAAATCATAGCCGGCAACCAGAACAATCACTAAAAACAAGATGATGAGTTCAAAGATATGCAGTTGCAGAATTGATTTTCTATCAACCATAAATGCAAAAACTAACAATGGAAATAAGACCATCATCGAAGTGAAATGAATACCGGCGGATAGGAATAATAAGAAGATGGCAAATAGCACAATCCGGTTGTCGCCAATACCCCGCTCGACTTTATCCCGCCAGGTCAATGCCAGATAGATAACCAGTAATGCCGCGACCACACATGGCGTATAGACTTCGGTTTCGACGCAGTTATCCCAATACGAATAGGCAAAGGCAAGAGCAAACGCACCGGCAATACTCGCGATGTGCGGCAGGAATGGAAATTTCTGACGAAATGACTGGGTTGATTTCTGTAAAGAGATTAGTTTGAAAATTATCAGATAGAGTAAGGCACAGGAGATTGCACCGAAAAATGCGGTAAGAAAATTCGTGCGCATGGCAATTTCGCGGGCAATTGGAAACATCGTAAATATTCGTCCGATTAAAACAAAAAGTGGCGTTCCCGGTGGATGTGGAACACCCAAAATATAAGAACAGGCAATTAATTCTCCGCAATCCCAGAATGATGCGGTTGGCGCGGACAAATGAAGATAAACGCCTAAAACTACTGCAAAAATCCCGACCATTATTATTAATTTAATGTATCTTTCTTTCATTTATTTCTCCTAATTTTTACAGATTTGTATAATCCATACTCATCTGCGTATATTTAAAACAGCATCTGATAATTTACTAATAAGTTCGCTTGCTGTCAAGTCCGTAGTGATTTTCCCTTTTTCCGCATAAGAAAATCTTCCGCTTTGCTCTGAGACAATTATTGATATTGCATCGGAAATCGAAGTTACGCCGATACCCGCACGATGCCGCATTCCGTAGAATTCAATATTCTCAATCGGTTCACTTAAGGGTAATGTGCAGGCAGCCGCGACAATCTGGTCACCGGCAATTATGCAGGCACCATCGTGCAACGGCGAACCAGGCGTGAATATTGAAACTAATAAAGACGATGATACTCGGGCTTCAATTTTAGTGCCGGTTTCAATGATATCTCTCAAGCCAATCTGTCTTTCAATAACAATCAGTCCGCCGTAATGCCTTTGCTTGAGAATCGAGCAGGCATTGACGATTTCTTCAATCATCTCCTGCTCACTGTGCGGTCTTAACAGAAATCGTAAAGCACGAGTTCGACCGAATCGGGTCAGGGCGTTTCTGATTTCGGGCTGGAACAGAATGATAAATACGACAATCCAGACCGTTTTCAAAGAATTAACAATAAGACTGACTGCTTTAAAATCAAGCCAGGATGCAATCATCGAACCGACAAAGATTACGAGTAATGCGAAAAACATCCGCAGTGCTCGGGTTCCTTTAAGAAACCGAAACACATAAAAAACGAAGATTGCAACGATGAAAATATCAATTAAATCACGAAAGGTTGGTTTCAAAAATGACAGCATATCTATCAATCGAACTCAGCGAATAAATAACAATTAATTTTATTCGTTTTCATTCGAAACATCAGTGCATTACTTGATTATCTGGACCTGAATTCCCGCTTCTTTTAGTATTTTATGGGATAAATTATCTGGATAAGATTTGCTGACCACTATTTCTTTGACACCGGCATTGATTAACATTTTTGCACAGGTAATACAAGGAAAATGAGTTGCGTATAATGTTGCGCCAGCGACCGGCAAGCCAAAAAATGCGGCCTGGACTAATGCGTTCTGCTCAGCATGAATACCACGACAGATTTCAATCCGTTCCGAAGGTTTTATCTTCATTGCTAATCTGAGACAGCCAACTTCGGAACAATGCGCTAAATTTTTAGGCGCGCCGTTATAGCCGGTTGCCAGTATTCTTTTATCCGAAACTAAAACTGCACCGACTTTTCTGCGCAGACAGGTTGAACGCTCGGCAACGGTCCGGGCAATTTTTAGGAAATATTCATCCCAGGAAAGTCGTTTTGATTTTTGAGTTTTCTTAGACATTATTGTTCAGGTGTGAATGGTGCAACATCAACTACCATATCATCTTCTTTGATATTGATTAATCGGACACCAACCGTTGCTCTACCCTGCTGTCTTACTTCCGAAACTTTTAAGCGCAAGACTGTACCATTTTTGGTAATAACGATTGCCTCGTCTTTTTCTGTGACTGCTTTGGCGCAAACCAAATCACCGGACTTATCATTGATTTTACCGGCAATCACGCCTTTACCGCCGCGGTGGCGAATTGGGAAAATTTTATAATCACAGCGTTTGCCATAACCTAAGGTACTGACAATTAACAGAGTTTGACCTTCTTTAACTGTGCTTGCGTCAATGACCACATCTTTTTTATTAAGCCGAATACCTCTGACTCCGCCCGCGCCTCGACCCATTGACCGCACATCTTTTTCTTTGAACTTGAGTCCCTGCCCGTTTTTAGTAATAACCATAATTTCATCTTTGCCAGATGTGATAAATGTATTAATCAGGTGGTCTCCCTGGTCAAGACTGATTGCGATAATACCTTTTTTTCTGGGGTTGGAAAAATCTTGTAGAGAAGTTTTCTTGACTGTGCCGTGTTCGGTCACCATAAAGATAAACTGGTTCTTGTTAAATTCCCTGACTGAAAGATATGAAGTAATCTTTTCGTCTTTTTCCAGTTCCAGTAAATTGACAATCGGTCTGCCTTTTGCCTGATGCGAACCTTCGGGAATCTCATAAACTTTTAACCAGTGCAGCCGTCCCTGATCGGTAAAAAATAAGATATAATCAAGCGTGGTTGCGGTAATCAAACCGCCGACAAAATCTTCTTCGGATACTTCAACGCCTGACCGTCCAACACCACCGCGGGTTTGTCTGCGGTATGCTGAAACCGGCATGCGCTTGATATAACCTTTGTGCGTAATCGTAACGCAGACATCTTCTTCGGCAATCAAGTCTTCGATGTTAAGTTCTTCGACTTTTCCTTTGATAATATCGGTCTTCCGACTGTCGCCAAACTTCTGCTTTAAAGCAAGCAGTTCGTCTTTGATTAATTTCATCATCGTTTTTTTGGAAGCGAGCAGTCCTTTGAGCCGGGCAATAGTTTTGATAAGTTCCAGATATTCTTCGTCAATCTTTTTCTGTTCCAGGTTGGTTAACCGCACCAGCCGCATATCAAGAATCGCCTGTGCCTGCACATCCGAGAGTTTAAATTTCTTCATTAAATTATCTTTGGCAATCTGCGGGTCTTTGGATGATTTGATAATAGCAATGATTTTATCAATATTCTTTAAGGCAATCTTTAAGCCCTCTAAAATATGCGCGCGGTCTTCGGCTTGTTTTAATTCGTATTTGGTCCGGCGCACAACCACATCATAGCGGAAATCAAGAAAATGCTGGCAGATTTGCTGCAGATTTAATATTTTCGGAACATTATCAACCAGGACCAATAAGATGATGCCAAAAGTTTCCTGTAACGGTGTGAATTTATAAAGTTGATTGATTACAACTTCCGGGTTTGCATCTCTTTTTAATTCTAATACAATCCGCATTCCGTCTCGGTCTGACTCATCCCGTAAATCCGAAACATCATTTATTTTCTTTTCCCGGACTAACTGGGCAATTCGTTCGATTAGACTTGTCTTATTGACCTGATATGGAATTTCGGTAATTAAAATTTTATCTTTACCGCCTTTACCTTCTTCGTGACGGATTTTTCCACGAACTACGACTTTTCCCCGACCGGTTTTATATGCTTCGATAATCCCTTCTTTACCGACAATCAAACCGCCGGTCGGAAAATCCGGTCCCTGAATATATTTCATCAGTTTTTCGCTGTCAATATCCGGGTCGTCAATCAATGCAACCAGACCATCAATCATCTCGCTGAAATTATGCGGTGGAATATTAGTTGCCATTCCAACCGCAATGCCGGTTGCGCCATTGACTAATAAATTAGGAAATCCGGCGGGCAGAACTTGTGGCTCTTTAAGTCGCCCATCGAAATTGGGGACAAAATCAATCGTATTTTTTTCTAAATCTCTTAATAATTCTCCGGCAAGTTCAGACAATCTTGCTTCGGTATAACGGTAAGCCGCAGCCGCATCGCCGTCAACCGAACCGAAATTTCCCTGTCCGTCAATTAGCGGATATCGAAGCGAAAAACTCTGCGCCATTCTTACCATCGTATCATAAACTGCCAAATCGCCGTGCGGGTGATATTTACCAAGTACATCACCGACCACGGTTGCCGATTTTTTATATGGTTTATTATGGGCAAGACCGAGTTCGTTCATTGCATAAAGGATTCGGCGCTGGGCTGGTTTTAATCCGTCACGGATATCAGGCAATGCGCGTCCGACAATGACCGACATCGCATAATCGAGATACGATTTTTTAACCTCGTTTTCGATATAAACTTTAACTACATCTTCTTTTTCTTTGTCAATTTCTTTTTCTTTCATAATTTTTTATACTAAAATTTTAATATTTTATAATACCAAAATTTACTGATAAGTCAATCCTGCATTAAACAATTTAATCGCTTAGTTTCAGTTATTTTGGGACTATTTTTTTAAAATATTTCTTCGGGATTTTTGATGGACTGGGCACCGAGCTCAATGATTTTACTATCCATCGCAGACTGGATTCCATTGTAAATAAAAATTGGTTTTGACTGCTCTTTGGCATATTCGCAGGTATTAAAAGTTCCGCCGCTCTCGCCTGCGTCAATCACTAAAATCTTATCGGATAAAACACTGGTAATCCGGTTGCGCATCAAGGCATTGCCAACCGACCACTCGGATAAAGGAAAGAACTCGGACAAAATTACTGCATTATCCAGGAACTGTTCAGATACTTCGGATAATTCTTCGGATACGGCGAATTTCAAGATGCCGGTCGGCAGCACTGCAATTGTTTTGCCCTGGCTTTTTATTGCGCCCAAATGAGCCGATGTATCAATGCCTTTGGCATATCCGCTGACAATCACATATCCCTGTTTGACCAGAGCACCGGCAAATGCAAATGCTTTTTCTTTGCCTTCGATTGATGCTTCACGGGTGCCGATGATTGCAACTGATTTTTCTTGATTAATATTTTTCCAGAGATAAATAATCGGCGGCGGATTAGAAAGTTGATTTAATCTTTGCGGATAATTTTCATCCTGAATTGTTATTATTTGAATCTGTCTCTGCTTCAAATCATCCATTATCTTATCAATTTTATCAAGATTTTTTCCAGCAGTCTGAATCTGCTCAATGCTTTTCTGGCTTATTCTGGGAATCGATTGTAAATCGGAAATAGCGGCTTCAAATGCCAGTTTCGGGTCCCCATACTTATCGAGCATCAATTTGAAGGTTTTTGGTCCAATTCCTTCAATTGACTGCAATAATAACCAGTATCGTAAATCCGTCATTTGTTATTTGATGTCACGGATTACAAAGATATTTACAGGTTTTTTATCTGGTGTTAATCTTGTGTAATCTCGTGGTTACTTTTTTGATTAAAACTTTTCTTTTGATGCTTTGATATAAGCAAGCTGGAATTTTGCCTGCTCGGCAGTTTCGCCCGGCGGTAATTCCTTGACTGCCTGCTCAAAGATTTTTTGCGCGCGGTTCAAGTCATTCAGATTAACCGCACAACGACCGGCTGCCATCAAAGCTTCCTGACCAAGCGCGGTTTTCTTGAATTTCTTATAAACCTGCTCGTATGTTTCCAGCGCTTTTTTTAAGTTCTGGGTCTGTTCATAGCAGTTACCGATTGCCATTAAAGTGGCTGGTCCTAAAACCGGGTCAGCTTTAAGTTTACCGTATGCTTTCTGAAATTCTTTATTTGCCTTGTCATATTCCTGATGCGTGAAATGAATATTGCCGATATAATAATGTGCTTTTGCGGCTAAGATATGACTGCTGAATCGTCGGCTGAATTCAGTAAACTTTTCTTCGGCTTGGTCAATCTGATTAACCGAATACAATCCGAGTGCTTCGGTAAAGCGCAGTTGAACTTCCGGATTTTCTTTACCTCGCCCCGAGACAATCACAATTATCGCGACGATTGCGACGACAAGGATGCCGACACCGATAAGAAACTTCTGCCGTTGATGATAATACAACGAAACAATTTTAGTTATAAACTCCTGAAATTTATCTTCTTTTACTTCTTGCATTTTTCTACCTTTCTTTTACTAAATACTAAATGCTAAATTGCTTATCTCACTCATACCTACCCCTGGCGAGATTCGAACTCACGACCTATGGTTTAGGAAACCATCGCTCTTTCCAACTGAGCTACAGGGGCAAAACTTTAAATATTATTATAGATAATAAATCAGTTATGTCAATAACTGCTAACTATAACTATAAATTTACAATTATGCAATGCGTTAAATAGCAATAAAATCAGTCAATCCTTAGTGATGTAGTAAGTAATTTCAATTTTTTAGTTCCTTATTTTACAGCAACTTACAACATAAATAAAATTAACTCTTGACAGGTTAGTGACTAAGTTTTAGGATTTTTTATATATAGTGAATAATATGTATAAAAAGATTGAGATGGAGATAATAAAAATTAATTACGGCCTAGA
>CAZXRM010000043.1:0-10267 GCA_964642595.1 uncultured bacterium | reverse complement strand
CAATTTAACATTTCACTTAGTAATTATTTAACATCTTGACTTAGTAGCAACACCCCGCACCTATTTACTAATGCTGTATAGATTTAATGTAATAAATATGATTGATATTCACAACCTCAAAAACAGGTGCGGGGTCAATTATAACTCAAAAACTGACAACCCATAAATTCAATATCTTGTAGGACTTGACATCTTAAAATGACCTTATTATACTTTATAAGATGGGACGGATTATTGTTACCGAGAATTTAACCAAAGATTACAGAACCGGTTTTCGAATGCAGTCGGTTCGGGCAATTGAAAATCTAAACCTGGAAGTCGAAGCACGGGAAATTTTCGGTTTTCTCGGTCCGAATGGCGCGGGTAAAACAACAACGATTAAAATTTTAGTCGGCTTGGCACAACCGACTAGCGGACGGGCAATGGTATTAGGCAAACCGACAACCGATGTTACAATTAAAAAGCAGATAGGCTTTTTACCCGAATCGCCTTATTTCTACGAGTATCTAAACCCGACCGAATATCTATATCTTTGCGCGCAACTGTCTGGAGTTGATAAAGACATACAAAAAAAACAGGTTGAAAAATACCTGGCATTAGTCCGTTTAGAGCGCTTTGCCAAGATGTCAATCAAAGGTTTTTCACGTGGAATGCTGCAAAGGTTAGGCATTGCCCAAGCCCTGATTCATAATCCGGAAGTAGTCATTTTAGACGAGCCGATGGGCGGACTTGACCCAATCGGACGGCGCGAATTCCGAGATATAATTTTGAGTTTAAAAACGCAAGGTAAGACAATTTTCTTTTCGACCCATATTTTAGCCGATGTGGAAATGATTTGTGACCGGGTTGCTATTTTGCTCAACGGCAAATTAATCAACACCGGACGGCTTGATGATATTTTAGGCACGGAAATCGAAACATACGAGATTTTAATCAAGGGAATGGACCGGAAAATGATTAAAGTTCTGGAGCGGTTATCAGAAAAAGTCATTCCGAGCGAAGATAAGGTTTTGGTCGAGGTAAAATCCGAAGAAGAAGTCGAACGGATTATGGTAATTATCCGCGAAGTTGGTGCAAAACTTGTATCATTGGTGCCAAGACGAAAAACCTTAGAAGACCACTTCTTAAATGAGATTAAAAAAGAGCGACTGAAAGAAATATAATAATTATGAAAATTACCGGAGTCATCCTTAATACTTTTCGCGAAGCGATCCGCGACAAAGTGTTTATAACGATTATTGTCATCGCAATACTTGTTATGGTCAGCGGAAAAATAGTTCAACCGTTGGCAATGGGTGAAGGTGACAAGGTTGTCAAGGATATTGGGCTTAATAGTATAACTTTATTTTCCATGTTGATTGCAATTCTGGTCGGCGGCCGTCTTGTTTATAAAGAAGTCGAAAAACGGACAATCTATCTGGTTGTTTCCCGACCGATTCACCGCTGGAAGTTTATAATTGGTAAATATTTAGGGCTGTTATTGGTTTTATTTGAGACTCTTTTAATAATGGTCTGTGCTTTTTATCTGATTCTGGTTTTGTTGAAAATAAGTCCGAATTTGAACTTGCTATTGTCGGTTTTATTGACCTTTTGTGAATTATGGATTGTTACAGCGCTGGCAATATTTTTTTCCACTTTTTCGACACCGATTACCAGTTCAGTTTTTACGTTTGCCTTGTATTTTATCGGGCATCTGACCCGGGATTTAAAAGTATTGGCATTGATGAGTAAATCGCCTCAAGTAAAAACTTTATCCGATATTTTATATTACCTGCTACCGAACCTTGCTAATTTCAATATCAAAGCTGATGTTGTGCATAATGTTTATATCGAACCAAAAGTTTTTATGTTCACGATAATCTACGCTTTATTCTATTCTTCGATAATTATAGTTTTATCTTGTCTTATTTTTGAAAGAAAAGACTTTTAACTAAATGGAACCACGAATAAACACTAATAAACACGAAGAAATATTATTAAATTATGGCTTTATATTTGTGCCGATTCGTGTGCATTCGTGGCTAATTACTCGAATATGACTTTGAATTTATTTCAGAGCCGAAAACCTTTAGGTTCAATTGAGAAATGGTTTTTGACAATCGTATTTTTAGTTATCAGCGGAATAATTATCTGGACGATTCAGTTCTATCTTGATTTGAGTCGACAGAAAACAATCGGGACAAAAGTAGTTGAGGAATTGATGTATTTCCCGTCCGGGAAATTCTTAAAACCAGCAGTTATCGAGTATCAAACTGCAATGGCAGATTTAGTCTGGTTAAGGGCAATTCAGTATTATGGACAGCATTTAATGACTAACCAGCGGTATGAGTATTTAGACCATATTTTTGATATTCTCAGTGTTTTAGACCGAAGATTTACCGGTGCTTTCCATTTTGGTTCGTTGGTTTTAGCATGGGATGCTCGGCAGGTTCAGGGCGCTTTAAAATTATTGCATATCGGTATTAATCATAATCCATTAAACTGGCAGTTATGTTTTGATGCCGGTTTTATCAATTATATGCTGACCAAAGATTATGTTGCGGCTGGATATTATTTCGAAATTGCTTCAAAACTACCCGAAACCTGGAAAATCACCGAACGCTGGGCAGCATTTTCTTATGCTAAAGGCGGTGCTACCAATTTAGCAGTTGAAATCTGGAGTTCAATATACGCAACGACGGAAAACCGAAAACTCAAAGAATTAGCCGAACGTAATTTAATTAAATTGGGGATTGACCCCAAAATTTTGAGGACGCAGATAAACGCAGATACGAAAGAAAAAGAGATTCAAAAAAATCTACGAAAATCAGCATCCAATTTAATAACTCAAAAATAAAATATATACTATTGACAAACAATAAAATAATGTTAAAATTTTAGAAACTATGGAAATTAATCGTCCGGATGAAAAGGGTGTCGAAATATCTTACGAACAGCGTTTCGGCGTTCCGTTCATTGATTTATCGCAATTTAAATTAGATTCAGAGATATTAAGCGGTTTTACCGAAGAATTTCTACGCAATCACAAGGTTTGTCCATTGTTTCGCTCGGGCAATACTTTAGCCGTGGCAATGGTTGACCCGCACGATATTGTGACGATTGATGAAATCCGGCGCCAGACCGGTCTAGAAATCGAAACAATGGTCTGCCGGGACTCGGATTTGTATCAGGTAATCAGCCAATATTATAATGTGCCGGTTGAAGAACCAAAGGCAGAAGATTTAACTGAACCAGAAGAAGTGGACATTACGACAATTGAACCAGATGAAGATTCGGCATTAAGTGCTGAATTGGACCTTGCGCCAAGAGAGCTTGAAGAAAAGGCATCCGAAGCGCCGGTTGTAAAATGGGTCAATTCAATGTTAATTAAAGCGGTACGGGAACGCGCTTCAGATATTCATGTCGAACCATCCCGTGACGGCATTAATATTCGATTCCGAATAGATGGCATTCTTCAACCGATTCCAGCACCCAAAAAGGGTTTACAACTCGGCGTTGTTTCCAGAATTAAAATTATGTCAAGAATGAATATTGCCGAGAAAAGAGTGCCTCAGGATGGCCGTTATGGTGCATTGATTGACGGCCGGGAAATTGACTTTCGTGTTTCGACCTTTCCGACGACTTATGGCGAAACCGTTGTGATGAGAATTTTAGACCGTCTGCGACTGCTGTCATTGAATGAACTGGGATTTTCCAAGGGTGATTTGGAAATTACCCGGGCAATGATTGCCAAACCGCACGGTGTTATTATTGTATCCGGTCCAACCGGCAGCGGTAAAACAACGACTTTATACGCAATTTTAAATGAAATTCGTGGCAGCGAAAAAAATATTATTACAATCGAAGACCCGGCTGAATATGATATGGATAATATCTCCCAGTCGCAGGTCAATCTTCGTGCCGGATATACATATTTAGTTGGTCTGCGGCATATTCTGCGGCAGGACCCGGATGTGATAATGATCGGAGAAGTTCGCGATGGCGAAACAGCCGGTGTTTCAATTCGCGCGGCGTTAACCGGACAGTTGGTATTTACAACTATTCACGCCAATGATGCGCCAGGCACAATAACGCGTTTGATTGATATGAATGTCGAACCATTTTTAGTTGCATCGGCAGTGGAAGGCGCCATTTCTCAAAGATTGGCGCGTAAAATTTGTTCCAAATGTAAAGCACCGTATCTACCTCCGGAAAAATTGCTTCGGGAATTAGAATTACCTTCAGATGCCAAATTCTTTAAAGGAAAAGGCTGCAGTCATTGCCGCAATACCGGTTATTCAGGCAGAATTGGCTTGTTCGAGGTTTTAAGAACTAATGATAAAATGCGGGAATTAATTATTTCGCGACCAACAACCAGTGCTTTACGTAATATGGCTCGTCAAACGAATATGCATACGCTCTGGGAGGACGGTGTACAAAAAGTTTTAGCGGGTATTACAACAATTGATGAAGTAATGAAAGAAACTGAAAAGAATTAATGAAACCACTGATTACACGGATTAAACGGATTAATGTAATATTTAAAATAATCAGCTTAATCGGTCAAATCCGTGGTTAGAATAATATAATATGCCATTATATAAATATAAAGTCCGAAACAGAGAAGGTGCGGTTTTATCTGGTACTCTGGAAGGTACTGATTTACCGGGTGTGGTTGAAAAACTTGACCAACTTGGTTATATACCAATCACCGTTAAGGAAGAAAAAGGGAAAAAAGCAGGTGGTGGTCCGCAGATTCAGATTCCATTGCTATCCGCTCGAGTTAAGTTGATTGATTTGATTACTTTCACACGGCAATTTGTCACTTTACACAAAGCCGGACTGCCAATGCTTTCGGCAATTACTGCTTTGCAATCCCAGACCAGAAGTAAGGCGCTCGCAGTGGCATTGGATGGTATTCGCAAAGATTTGATGGGCGGAATTACTTTATCCAGTGCTCTGTCAAAACACCCCAATATTTTCAATGAACTTTATGTCAATTCGGTATGGGCAGGTGAAACCGGCGGTGTGCTGGATGATATTTTAGGTCGTATTGCTGATTTGTTAGAGCACGAAAGAAAATTAAGGTCAGATATTATGTCGGCAATGCGCTATCCGGTATTGGTTGTCGTAACATTTTTTATCGTAATGATCGTGCTCGCAACATTCGTGCTTCCTAAATTTATCAGTATGTTGTCAACATCCGGAGGTAAAATTCCATTGCCAACGCAGATATTGTTGACGACCACGAAAATTTTACAACAATACTGGATGTTTGGATTTTTGGCAATATTTTTGATTGCTTTAGGATTTTATATGTTTATCCGTACTAAAAACGGCCGGTTATTGTGGGACCAGATAAAAATACAATTACCGATTTTCGGTGATATATCATTTAAAATAACCATAAGCCGGTTTGCCCGGATGTTTGAAACGCTTGACCGAGCCGGTCTGCCGATACTCCGTTCTCTGAATTTAGTTGGAAAGACCTGCGGTAATGCTTTTATTGCCAGCAAAGTTGAAGTGATTGCGGAAAGTATCCGTCGGGGACGGGGCTTGGCAACACCAATGCGAGAAGTTAAAGTGTTTCCGCCAATGGTCGTGCAAATGGTTGCAACCGGTGAAGAATCCGGCGCGCTGGACGATATGTTACACCAGGTATCTGATTATTATGACAGCGAGCTTGAATACACAGTTAAAAATTTAACCGGTATGATTGAACCTGTACTTATTCTGGTAATGGGTGTCGGCGTTGTTTTCATTATCTTAGCCGTATTGATGCCATACTTTGAAATTCTCAATAAATTTGCCCGATAAACAAGTTAATTGGTTAGTGAGTTGATGAGTTTGTGAGTTTATGATTTGGTGAGTTAAATAATATTAGCAATCCTTTTATTATCCAATTGTAGAATTACTTCGGTTAGTAGATTCACCGCACTGTTAAAATCATCTTCGGCAATAATTCCGGAATGAGAATGAATATAGCGTGCCGGAATTCCAATTGCCAGACTTGGGACACCGACACTGTGAAGATGTATTCGTCCGGTATCATAACCGCCGCGCACGGATGTTAAGTGATACGGGATTTTTTTCTGTTCTGCAACACTGATGACAAAATCCCGCAATCGGGTATGCGGAATCATTGAATTGTCATAGATTAATATTGCTGCGCCACCCTTTAACCGCTCACTTACTTCTTTTTCAATAAATCCAGGATATTCCCGGCTCAGAGAAACATCAATCGCAAATGCAATATCAGGATTGACCATTGCGGCCGCGGTTTTAGCACCGCGCAAGCCAACTTCTTCCTGGGTAGTACCAACAAAATATAAGTTATTGGGATGTTTCATTGTTTTTAGTTTTTTAGCCAGTTCGATAACAACCGCGCAGCCAATCCGGTCATCCCAGGCTTTTGCCAGATACAATGAGTTACCGAGTTCGGTAAATTGGGAATATGGTATAACCGGGTCACCAGGTCGGATTTTCAATTCGGTCTTAACATCAAAACCCTTGCTAACACCAACATCAACATACAGGTCTCGAAATTCCGGGATTTTTTTACGCTCTTCTTCTTTTAATTCATGAACCGGTTTAGAACCGATTATACCAGGAATATCTTTGCCATTACTGCGGACAATCACGCGTTGACCCAAAAGCATCATTTCTGACCAGCCGCCAATTGGCAATAACCGTAAATAACCATCTTTGGTTATGGACTGGACAACAAAACCGATTTCATCCATATGCGCAGCAAACATTATTTTCGGCGCATCTTTTTTTGATGTCAATTGACTGCAGATGACACTGCCAAGTCGGTCAAGAGTTATTTCGCCACAGCCGGCAAAATGCTTTTTCATTATCTCGGCAACATCAGTTTCATAACCAGATGGACCAAAGGCAGAAGTTAATTCTTTGAAAAGTTCAATTCGTTTGTTATGCATGAAATTTACTCCATTAAATATCAAGGTTTTCTACATATTTGGCATTGGCTTCGATGAATTTGCGGCGCGGTTCAACGACTTCGCCCATCAGTATTGAGAATAGACGGTCGGTTTCAGCGGCATCTTCAAGCGTTACCTGTTTTAACACCCGCTGGTCAGGGCTCATTGTCGTTATCCATAATTGTTCCGGATTCATTTCACCGAGTCCTTTGTATCGCTGGACATCGGTCTTTTCATCTTTGTGTTTTTTTATGAATGATTCGAGTTCTTCTTCGGCATATAGGTACATTTCTTGTTTGGCGGATTTTATTTTGTACAAAGGCGGCTGAGCAATATAGATATAACCGGCATCAATCAGCGGTGACATAAACCGGTAGAAGAAAGTTAATAGTAAGGTGCGGATATGCGAGCCGTCAACATCGGCATCAGTCATAATAATAATTTTATTATAACGGGCTTTTTCCGGGTCAAAGTCATCTTTCGAGATTCCCGCGCCGACCGCAGAAATGATACTTCGGATTTCCGGGTTGGATAAGATTTTATTGAGCGCGGATTTTTCAACATTGAGGATTTTACCGCGTAACGGCAGAATTGCCTGAAAGCGTCTATCGCGTCCCTGTTTTGCCGAACCGCCGGCGGAATCGCCTTCGACAATATATAATTCCGAAAGTTTCGGGTTTTCTTCTGAGCAATCAGCAAGTTTGCCGGGCAGGGTATCGGATTCAAGCAAAGACCTTCTTCTTGCCAGTTCGCGTGCTTTTTTTGCCGCTTCGCGGGATTTCGCCGCAGCAATCGCTTTGGCTAATACTAAATTGATAACTCGTGGGTTTTCTTCAAAATAAGTTGCCAGTTTTTCTGAGACGATTGACTCGACAATGCCTTTGGCTTCGCTGTTACCAAGTTTGGTTTTAGTCTGACCTTCAAATTGCGGATTGGAAATTTTTATCGAAAGCACGGCGGTTAAGCCCTCACGGCAGTCGTCTCCCGTGATTTCAACATTTTCTTTAATTGCCTGAGTGGCACGTCCGACATCATTAATTGTTCGGGTCAATGCTGCCTTAAAACCAGCCAGATGGGTTCCGCCTTCGTGGGTATTTATCGTATTAACAAACGAGAAAATATTTTCCAGAAAACTATCATTGTACTGAAAGGCGACTTCGACTTCGGTACCGTTTCTTTTATCGGTAATGTAAACCGGTTTGTGCAGACGGTTTCGTCCCTGGTCAAGATAACTAACAAATTCAACAATTCCACCGGGATAATGAAAACTCTCTTTTTTGCCGGTTTTTTCCTCAATCAAATCAATCTTCAAGTTTTTCGTAAGATACGCGAGTTCTCGCAACCGGGTTGCGACAATTTCAAAGTCAAAATCAGTCTTTTTAAATATCTTTTTATCCGGTTTAAAAGTAATTTTTGTACCGGTTTTCTGAGTTTTTCCTTTGATAGTCAGTTTAGTTTGGGCGACGCCCTGCTCGTAGCGCTGAAAGTGGATTTTTCCGTTAAGATAAACTTCGGCTTCAAGATACTCGGACAGCGCGTTAACGACCGATACGCCAACGCCGTGCAGACCGCCGGAAATCTGATAGATTTTATCATCGAATTTTGCACCACTATGGAGAATCGTGAGCACGACTTCGAGCGCGGGCTTTTTTTCGGTCGGGTGCATATCAACCGGAATACCACGGCCATTATCTTCAACCGAAACCGAACCGTCTTTACAAAGCGTTACGATTAGTTTGTCGCAAAACCCGGCAAGTGCTTCATCAACGCCATTATCAACGACCTCATAAATAAGATGATGCAGACCGCGGACACCGATATCACCGATGTACATTGCCGGCCTGCGTCGGACTGCTTCTAAACCCTTTAAAACATGTATTTGCGATGCATCATATTTTTCTGGCATAGATTATTTTACTTAAAAAAATATGAAAATCAAGGTTTGATATGAGTTGATGTTCGCTTTCGCTCCATCTACGCTTTGCGTCAATGAGTTTATTTTAGATAGAATTTGATATCTTTTACTGCTTCTTGTTGGATGGCTTCGTTCAGTTTTTTGATAATTTGAGTTTTGAGAAAAGTAAGTTCGTTCATCCACGCTGAGTTTTTAACCGAAACAAAAAGAACACCCTGCTCAATACGATTGGCGTCAGTCTGCTTTCCGATGTCCGGACCGACCGCTTTTTTCCATATCAGAACCGCTTTTTGCTGGGCGATTTGATGGGCAATGCCCATTCTTTTTAAGGTGTTGGGTAAAAAATCACCCAATCGTCTCAGTTTTTTCGATTTCCCCTTTTTCCACATAAATAATTTTTCCGGTTTGATTTATCGTATTTTTAAATTCTTTGGCAGTGGCATAGAAAAACTGCCCTTTGATTAATTCAAATAGTTTTTTTGAGTTATCGGCATCGAGTTCGGCGGCGACTTCATCCAATAAAAATATCGGACGCTGATTATTTTTTGCCAGGAGTTCGGCTTCCGCCATTTTCAAAGACAGCGCGGCAAGCCGCTGCTCACCTTCCGAACCGTATTTTCTTACCGATAAGTTCGCTTCCTGAATTGAAATATCATCACGGTGCGGTCCGATTGTGGTGTGTCCGAATTCTTTGTCTTTTTCTCGATTTTCTTTGAGCAGATTTAAAAATTGTTCGGACTGCACAATATTCGGTTTATACTCAAAGATAATCAAACGGTCGGGAATAAAAAGTGAATGCAGTTTCTGTGCTTCGGTTATCAATAAAGGCAGATACTTTTTACGTTCCGCATAAATTTCCATACCATATTTGACCAATGCCGATTCCCATACTTCATAGTACGCTTCATTCGATTTCTCCTGTAATAATTTGTTGCGTTGCAGTAAAATTTGCCGGTATTCGATAAGATTTTTCAGATAACTCCGGCTGATTTTCGATATTGCCAGGTCAATGAAATTGCGCCGTCGCTGGGGAGTTCCGCTGACCAAATCAATATCGGATAAAAGAATTGTCACAACCGGCAGCCAGCCAAGATAAGACGAGAGTTTGTCCTGTTTCTGCGATTCAAGATAAACAGTCTTTATGCCTTGTTCAAGACGGATTTCGGCTTGATTAATTTCATTTGATTCGTTATGGGCAATGCCGGATATTTTTAAATACGGCGAGTTAAAAGAAATAATTTCGTAATCCCGATTCGTGCGAAATGAGCGCCCGACCGCTAAAAAATAGATTGCTTCCAGAATCGAAGTCTTGCCCGCACCGTTTTTCCCATATAAATAATTGACCTGCGGGTGAAAATTAATTTCAGCATTTTCCAGATTCCGGACATTCTGAATATTTATTTTTTCAAGCCACATCGCAAGAATATTAAAT